>JAHEIA010000141.1 GCA_024639625.1 Chromatiales bacterium | reverse complement strand
CGTGCTGCCATTGCGCGACGTTGTGGTCTACCCTCACATGGTGATTCCGCTCTTCGTGGGCAGGGACAAATCGATCCGCGCGCTCGATGCCACGATGCAGAGCAACAAGCAGATTCTGCTGGTGGCGCAGAAAAGCGCCGAGGTCGACGAGCCGAAGATATCCGATCTGCACCGTGTGGGGACGCTTGCGAATGTCCTGCAGTTGCTCAAATTACCCGATGGTACGGTGAAGGTTCTGGTGGAGGGAGCGGGCCGAGCAGAGGTCGTTCAGTTTGTACAGAGCGAAGACTACTTCGCCGCGGAGTTCGTGTCCCTGGAAGAAGAAGTGGGATTAAGTGATCGGGAAATCGATGTCTTGATGCGCTCTGCCACCAACCTGTTTGATCAATACGTCAAGTTGAACAAGAAAGTCCCGCCGGAGGTGTTGACGTCTCTGGCCAGCATCGACGAGCCGAGTCGCTTGGCGGACACTATCGCCGCGCACATGACGCTCCGCTTAGAGGAGAAACAGCGGGTGTTGGAGATGGCGAGCGTGCGCGACAGACTCGAGCACTTGATGGCGCTCATGGAAGGGGAGAATGACATCCTGCAGATGGAGAAGCGCATCCGCGGCCGCGTTAAGCGGCAGATGGAGAAGAATCAGCGCGAGTACTATCTGAACGAGCAGATGAAGGCGATTCAGAAGGAACTCGGAGAACTGGAGGACGCCCCGAACGAGATCGAAGAACTGGGCAACCGGCTGGAAAAGGCCGGGATGCCGAAAGAGGCGAAGAAGAAGGCGCTGGCGGAACTCAACAAGCTGAAATTGATGTCACCGATGTCGGCCGAGGCCACGGTGGTGCGCAACTATGTGGACACTCTGGTCGATGTGCCGTGGAAGAAGCGCAGCAAGATTCGCATGGACCTGAGAAAGGCGGAGGAGGTGTTGGAGGCCGATCATTACGGGCTCGAAAAGGTCAAGGAGAGAATCCTCGAGTACCTCGCGGTGCAGCAGCGCGTCCGTAAGCTCAAGGGGCCAATCCTTTGCCTGGTAGGTTCCCCGGGAGTGGGTAAAACATCGGTCGGTCACTCGATCGCCCGAGCAACCAACCGTAAATTCATCCGCATGTCCTTGGGAGGCGTACGCGACGAAGCGGAGATCCGCGGACACAGAAGGACCTATATCGGCGCGATGCCGGGAAAGATCATCCAGAATCTGACCAAGGTGGGTACACGAAATCCGTTGTTTTTGCTCGATGAGATCGACAAGATGGCGATGGACTTCCGCGGCGATCCGGCCTCGGCGCTGCTCGAGGTGCTGGATCCCGAACAGAACCACACCTTTGTCGATCATTACCTCGAGGTGGATTTCGACCTATCGGAGGTGATGTTCGTAGCTACTGCGAACACCTTGAATATACCTCCCGCTCTGCTGGACAGGATGGAAGTAATCCGTCTGTCGGGCTACACGGAGGATGAAAAGGTCGCTATCGCGATACGTTACCTGATTCCGAAACAGGTGCAGAACAACGGGCTGAGCGAGGGAGAACTCCAGTTCCGCGAGGCGGCCGTGCGCGACATCATTCGCTACTACACTCGCGAGGCGGGTGTACGCAATCTCGAGCGCGAGATCTCGAAGATTTGCCGCAAGGCGGTAAAAGAGGTCCTGCTGAGTGGCAAGAAGAAGCGGTTTACCGTTACTGCGGGGAGCCTCGAGAAGTTTCTTGGCGTCAAGCGCTTTCGCTATGGCCGCGCGGACGAAAACGATCAGGTCGGCCAGGTGACTGGTTTGGCCTGGACCGAAGTGGGGGGCGAGCTGTTGCGCATCGAGGCGGCTCTGGTTCCGGGAAAGGGACGTCTGAGTCATACCGGTCAACTCGGAGAGGTGATGCAGGAATCCATTCAGGCGGCGATGATCGTGGTGCGAAGTCGTGCCGAAACGCTCGGCCTGGAACCGGACTTTTACCAGAGCTACGACGTGCATATCCATGTCCCCGAAGGGGCCACGCCAAAGGATGGTCCGAGCGCGGGCATTGGAATGTGCACCGCCCTGGCCTCCGCCTTGACGAGAATACCGGTTCGCGCCGATGTTGCAATGACCGGAGAGATCACTCTGCGCGGTGAGGTGCTGCCGATCGGAGGGTTGAAAGAGAAGCTCCTGGCAGCCCACCGCGGAGGGATCACAACTGTGATCGTGCCCTCGGAGAATGAGCGGGACCTGGTAGAGATTCCGAAGAACATCAAACAGAATCTGGACATTCGCCTGGTGCGCTGGATCGACGAGGTGCTGGAGGTCGCGCTTACCGAGGCCCCCAAGCCCAGGGTCGAGCAGAAGGACGTAACGGAGGAGGAGGCGGAATCCACATCGGTGAGCAAAAAGAAGGTAAGCAAGAAGTCGCGCACCGTAGCGACGCATTGATCGAATACGTATTCGCCACGGGAAACATCTGCAGCCGAGTCTCAGGTGGTCCCGATGTGAAAGAAGAGACCGAGTAATTTTTACCGGCTCCAATCGGCGACGATGTTTAACAATCGAACCTTGGAGCTTTGCTTGACAGTGGTTTTTCGGCCTTGGTATAACACGCCTCACATTCGGGGCGAGAACCGGTGAGCCGCAGGCTCGATCAGCCCGCTCGGAAGCCAACCGCAAACTGATTACCAAAGGGGACCCCAATTAATGAATAAGACCGATCTAATTGAGCGCATGGCGGATTCCGCAGATATCTCGAAGGCTGCCGCGTCACGGGCCTTGGATGGGCTGATCGACGCGATTAGTTCCGCCCTCAGGGACGACGACCAAGTATCGGTGGTTGGTTTCGGAACCTTCTTGTTGCGTAAGCGCGCGGCGCGCTCCGGGCGCAATCCACAGACCGGCGACAAGATTGAGATCAAGGCCTCCAATACCCCCGCGTTCAAGGCTGGAAAAGCGCTCAAGGATGCCGTAAACTAGGCGCCGCTTGAGGGGGTGCTTAGCTCAGCTGGGAGAGCATCGCCCTTACAAGGCGAGGGTCGGGGGTTCGATCCCCTCAGCACCCACCAAATCTGGAGTGGTAGTTCAGTTGGTTAGAATACCGGCCTGTCACGCCGGGGGTCGCGGGTTCGAGTCCCGTCCACTCCGCCAGATCGTTCGGGGTATCCTGATTGGGATACCCCGATTTCATTTTTCAATTCAGGTGTACTTCACTAACGGTCAATAGCCATGTTGCAATCCATCCGTGATCGCGCGCAGGGTTGGATCGCGTGGGCGATCGTGATCCTGATTTCTATTCCTTTCGCTCTTTGGGGCATCCAAGAGTATCTGGGTGGTGGATCCGAGCCTGTCGCAGCCGAGGTGAACGGATTCGAGATCACCGAGCGAGACCTTGATTCCGAGGTGCAGAATTTCCTGCGGGAAATGAGAGCCCGTCTGGGCAAGGCCTTCAATCCTGAATTGTTCGACGAACAAAAGATCCGTCGCCAAGTGCTGGACTCCATGATCGAGCGGCAGTTGATCAACCAGGCGTCGCAGGATATGGGGCTGCAGGCGGGCCCGGCCTTGGTGCGTACGACGATCGCTTCCTTCCCTGCTTTCCAGAAGGACGGGCAGTTCGACAAGGCGACCTACGAGCAGGCACTGCGCTACCAAGGGTATGTCGCACCGGGTCAGTTCGAAGAGCGGGTGCGCAGTTCACTGATTTCCGGCCAGCTGCAAACCGCGATTAACGGCACCGCGCTCGCCACGGAGCGCGAGGTGGAACAGGCGGTGCGTTTGCTGCATCAGCAGCGGGATATCGCATTCCTCACGGTCCCGGTCGAGCAATACATCGACGCCGAGTCGGTCGTCGGAGAGGACGAGATTAAAAAATACTACACCGCCAATCAGGAACAGTTTCGCACTGAGGAGCGCGTGCGGATCGAATATCTGGTGCTTGATGCGCAGACTCTTGGGGAGACCATAGAGCCGAGCGAGGGAGAGTTGGAAACTTTTTTCAGCGCCCACGTCGATCAGTTCCAGCAACCTGAGCAGCGGAAAGCGAGCCACATCCTGGTGTCGCTGGATGCGGGAGCCGATGCCGCTGCCGAACAGGTCGCGACCGAGAAGATCGATGCGGCCGCGCGACGCGTTCGCTCGGGAGAAGATTTCGCATTGGTCGCGCGTGAGGTTTCCGAAGACCCGGGTTCCGCCCAGGCGGGAGGAGATCTTGGACTGTTCGCCCGCGGCATCATGGACCCGGTTTTCGAGGAGGCTGTTTTCGCCGCGGAAGTAGGGCAGGTGGTCGGGCCCGTGCGTTCTCAGTTCGGCCTTCATCTGATCTTGGTCACGGAAGTGCAGGAAGGAGGGAGCGGGGAATTGGCCGACGTCAGGGAGGAGGTTGTGAAGGCCTATCGGAAGAATGAGGCGGAAAAGATCCTTTATGACTACGCGGAGCGCGTGGCCGACATGGCCTATGAGCATCCGGATAGCCTGGAGCCGATACGCGATGCCTTGGCCCTCGCCGTCGAGACCAGCGACTGGTTCGGGCGCGCGGGGGGCGATGGCCTGCTGGCAGCGCCCAAGGTCGTTGGCGCCGCCTTCAGCGAAGAGGTCCTGGTCGAGGGCCAGAACAGTGACCTGATCGAGCTGAGCCCGGAGCGGATGCTGGTTCTACGGGTGCTCGAGCATGAAGAAGCGGCCGTGCGCGCGCTGGACGAAGTACGTGGCGAGATCGTGGCGGAATTGCGCCTCGCGCATGCGAAAAGGGCGGCTCAGCAGGAAGGTCAGGCGTTGCTGGATCGGCTGCAGGGCGGGGAGACCCTGGATGCGGTCGCCAGCACAAGCGGCTACACGCTCGAGGAGCCGGGCAGTATCGCACGCTCGGACCGGTCGGCGCCGCAGGAGGTGGTGCGCCGAGCATTCACCCTGCCGCGGCCCGATGGGCAGACGGAATACGGCGGCGTGCAGCTGCCCTCCGGCGATTACGCGATCATCGCGTTGAAGACGGTGCAGGACGGTTCGCTTGCCGGTCTCGAAGAACCGGCGCTCGATCAGCAGCGGTCGCAGATTGAAAATACGGACGGCAGGGCCTATTTCAACGAACTGGCTCAATACCTGCGGGCTCACGCCGAGGTGAAGATCATCCAGCAGTGAGCATCAAGCTACACTGGCAGATCCTGATTGCCCTCGGCCTGGGAATCCTCGCCGGTTGGGCGAGCGGGCGCGAAGCGGCCCTCTTCGGCGTCTCCTTTCTTGCCATCTTCGACTTCTTCGGCACGCTCTTTCTCAATGCGCTGAAGATGCTCATCGTGCCTCTCGTAGTATCCTCGATCATCACCGGGGTCGCGAACGTGGGAGGCGTGCACGGCCTCGGAAGACTCAGCGGAAAGACCCTCGGCTATTATCTGAGCACCAGCCTGTCGGCGATCCTGACCGGCCTGGTCGTGGTAAATCTTATGACACCGGGTTTGGTGGATGGGGCGCCGGTGAAGGACCTTGTGGGATTCGCCGCGGAGACGCAAGAGGTAGCGGACAAGGTCTCGGGCAAGGGAAGCGGCGATGTGGCAGGTGTTTTCCTGCGCATGGTGCCCCCCAATATCGTGGCTGCCGCAGCCAACGGCCAGATGTTAGGCCTGATCGTTTTCGCATTGTTGTTCGGCTACTTCGTTACCCGAATCGAGGAGTCATACGCCGAAGCCCAATACAACTTCTGGCAAGGGCTGTTTCAGGTCATGATGCGGCTTACCGACTTCGTAATGAGATTCGCGCCGCTCGGTGTCTTTGCTTTGATCGCGAAGGTGGTAGCAGGCACCGGCTTCTCTGCGTTCGGCCCATTGGCATGGTTCTTCGTCAGTGTACTTGGCGCCCTTGGGATCCATTTCTTCCTGACGCTTCCGCTGTTGCTGCGTCTAGTGGCCGGGGTGAACCCGCTTCGGCACTACCGGGCCATGGCGCCGGCGCTGCTGACCGCGTTTTCCACTGCTTCCTCCTCTGCGACCCTGCCGGTGTCCATGGAGTGCGTAGAAAAGAACGCAGGGGTTTCCCATCGCACGACGAGCTTTGTGTTACCCCTTGGCGCTACCGTCAACATGGACGGAACCGCCCTGTACGAATGCGTCGCCGCCATGTTTATTGCTCAGGCCTATGGGCTGGAGCTGAGTTTCGCCACCCAGTTCACGGTGGTTCTCGTAGCCCTGCTGACTTCCATCGGAGTGGCCGGGATTCCGGCTGCCAGCCTGGTGGCGATCGCCATCATTCTCGCCAGCATCGGCCTGCCCGCCGAGGGCATCGGTCTGATATTGGCGGTCGATCGTATCCTGGACATGTGCCGAACCGCTGTCAACGTGTTCAGTGATTCCTGTGGGGCGGTGGTCATCGGCAGGATGGAGGGCGAAACGGAAATCCTCCGAGCATCGCCGGCCAGTCGGCGTAGTTGAGGCCCGCAACCACAGACCCGCTGTCTTCTTCCCGTGCCGCGACGGGAAAGCGGGTCACGTCATGCCGAGAATATGGAATCCGCTGTCCACATATACGATGTCGCCGGTGATTCCGGAAGCGAGGTCCGAGCACAGAAAGGCGGCTGTGTTGCCTACCTCGTCGATCGTCACGTTGCGTCGCAAAGGGGTGCGCTCCGCGACGTAGCCCAGCATAGAGCGGAAATCGCTGATACCGGACGCGGCGAGGGTGCGGATTGGGCCCGCGGACACCGCGTTTACCCGGATCCCTTCCGGCCCTAGAGCATCCGCTAGATAGCGCACGTTGGCCTCAAGGCTGGCTTTGGCGATGCCCATAACATTGTAGTTCGGCACGGTCCGCACCGCTCCGAGGTACGACATGGTGAGCAGAGAGCCGGCCCGCCCCCGCATCAATGCGCGACCCGCCTTGGCCAAGGCGGCAAAGCTGTAAGAGCTGATGTCGTGGGCGGTGGCAAACCCATCACGGGTAACCGCATCCACGTAAGATCCTTCCAGCTGTTCGCGCGGAGCGTAGGCTACCGAGTGGATAATGCTATCCAATCCGTCCCAGTGTTTTTCGAGGTCCTGAAACAAGGCGTCGATCTGGGCGTCGTCGGATACGTCACAAGGGAACACCAGGTCAGAGCCACATTCCGCGGCAAGCTTGGCTACCCTTTGTTGCAGCTTCTCGCCCTGGTAGGTGAAGGCAAGTTGAGCGCCTTCCCGGTGCATGGCCTTGGCTACGCCCCAGGCGATGGAACGGTTGCTGGCAACCCCAACGATCAACGCGCGCTTGTCTTGCAGGAAACCCATGGCATCGTATCCTTGTCGTATTGATGAGTGCGCCCTGGCTGATGGGGGTCAGCCCAGGTGCGAACAGAAACTGGATTGCTGGTAGATTCTGGCGTGGTAAGGTACCGGAAATTCTCTGGTGGAACAAACCCTCTGGCCGAGAGCCGGGCAGGGCTGTCCGCTGTGCGTGGCAACAAGGCCTTGTCGGCCGTGGGGGCGACCTATTGACCGGCTTTGCTCAGCAGACCCCAGGCAACGCTTCTCCAGGGAGCCTTGCCGGGATGCGTACGCTTGGCGACGCGGCGACAAGCCGCCCCGCCGGTGTACTCGAACCGTTCGGGGATTGGGTATCCGCTGCTCGTAAGTCGAGCACAGTCGGCCGCCCGCTGCGAACGGGGTCGAGCGAATCGGCTGCGGTCCGCTGGACGGCTGCCAGGGGTAGGCCGAGCTTGCTCGTGTGTTGCTTGCT
>JAHEIA010000567.1 GCA_024639625.1 Chromatiales bacterium | reverse complement strand
CATACGGCATCCTTTCCTTTGCGCCCTGATCGAGGCAACGTCGTTGCGCGTGGCCTTGCGTGCCGTCAAGTCACGAATGTCCTACCGACGACCGCGGGATCCTTTACAAGCTTTGCGAATCGGCCTAGGTAATCACCCTTGAGCCCAGGTAAAGTCGAGACACGCCCAAACTGTGGCGGAGGGCGTTCGCCGCATCCATCTTGGCAGAGAAGCCGACCTTCACTCCGTTTGGAGCTAGTTGGTTTCATGCCTATCCGGTTAGCACAGGTCATTTGGATATCGCCGGATTCGGATGTGCCCGCACGCATTCCTAAAAGTCCCTGTAGGTCGGCGCTTCCACCCGGGCGGCGATCTTCAACACGCAGCCGACCAGAGAGCCAACCTGCATCAACCGGATAGGCATGGTTGGTTTCTACTTGTCGTCGCGTAGATCAGCTTCGACGCAGATCCGACCCTGGCCCAACTTCTGTGAAGATTCTATTGGCGCACGGTAAGGGTGCCAGCGTTGGGCACACGCCAGGTGCTGGGAACAGTCGCCGAACAGGGCATCACAATTGGCACGCTCTGCGCCGCTGGCGGCGCGAGCCATGCGCCACAGCCTGTGTCGCTCTTCGCGCATGCAAAAGGCTGCTCGATGATCGAAACCGCGACCGTTTGGGCCATATATGCTCGCACCTTCGGCCCGCTGGATGATGAGATCGGAAAACTCGTCACCGTATCGGAAAACATTGTTGACCCTCGGGCGAACGCTCGAGCATGGTGACGACTGGGTCGAGTATACTCGATTCCATTCGCGAGTCACGCCACGACCGACCCCACCGCCACGGAAAGGCCCCGCCGCCGTAGTGTACTAGCGACGGCTTTCGGCAAAGGTAACATCCATGTCCCAGTGGCAGTTCTGGATCGATCGCGGCGGCACGTTCACGGATGTAGTCGCACGGGATCCCGAAGGCGGGTACCACACCCACAAACTGCTGTCGGAAGCGCCTGAGCGTTACGCGGACGCGGCCCTGCAGGGGATCCGCGACCTCATGGGTCTCTCGCCCGACGCCGCCATCCCAGCGGAGGAGGTGCTCTGCGTGAAGATGGGCACCACGGTTGCGACCAACGCACTGCTCGAGCGCAGAGGCGAGCGCGTGATCCTGCTGGTGACCCGGGGGTTCGCCGATGCGCTGCGTATCGGCAATCAAACCCGGCCGCACCTGTTCGAGCTGGATATCAAGCTGCCGGAGCTGCTCTACGAGCGTGTCGTCGAGATCGGAGGCCGGTACCGGGCCGACGGGCGTGAGCTGGAGCCCCCGGACGCAGACGGGGCGCGCGACGCGCTCGCGCAGGCTTACGCGGAAGGTATCCGTGCCTGCGCCATCGCGTTCATCCACGGCTACCGTTACCACGATCACGAGACTGCGGTCGCCGGCATCGCGCGAGACATCGGATTCACACAGATCTCGGTCTCCCATCAAGTCAGCCCTCTGATGAAGCTCGTCGGACGCGGCGACACCACCGTCGTAGACGCCTATTTGTCTCCCATCCTGCGCCGCTACGTGGACCAGGTCGCGGCGGATCTCGACGACGCGCGCCTGATGTTCATGCAGTCCAACGGCGGGCTCATGGATGCGAGGATGTTCCAGGGTAAGGACAGCATCCTGTCGGGACCGGCTGGCGGGGTCGTGGGCGCGGTACGTACCGCCGCCAGTCTCGATATCGACCGCATCATCGGATTCGACATGGGCGGCACGTCCACCGATGTCTCCCACTACGCCGGTGAGTACGAGCGCGCCTTCGAGACCGAGGTCGCCGGCGTTCGCATGCGCGCGCCGATGATGCGCATCCACACCGTCGCCGCCGGCGGCGGATCGATCCTGCACTTCGACGGCAGCCGTTACCGCGTGGGGCCGGACTCTGCGGGCGCCAACCCCGGGCCGGCCTGTTATCGGCGCGGCGGTCCACTCACCGTGACCGACTGCAACGTGATGCTGGGCAAGCTCGACCCGACGTTCTTTCCGTGCGTGTTCGGCGAAAATGGTGATGAGGTGCTCAATGTCGAGTGCGTGCGCGACCAGTTCACTGCCCTCGCCAGAGCCATCGCGGCTGCGACCGGGAATAACCGGACACCGGAGCAGGTCGCCGAGGGCTTCCTGCAGATCGCTATCGAGAACATGGCGAATGCGATAAAGAAGATATCCATCCAACGTGGCTACGACATCACGCGCTTTGCCGCTACTCACAACGTGGTGCTGGTATCGATCAACTACCGGCTCGGCGTATTCGGCTGGTTTCGCCACCCTGCCCTGCGCGCCGCCAATACCAGCCCGGAGGACGCTTCCGGTAATTACGGTACGCTCGACCAGATTGCGGCCCTGCGCTGGGTGC
>JAHEIA010000566.1 GCA_024639625.1 Chromatiales bacterium | reverse complement strand
GCCGGTTGGGCGGCTAGCGGCAAGCGCCAGGTGCCAAATCGGTGCCACGCACATTTCCTGCCTGACCGCAACCCGTTGATTTTAATGGTGGCCAGGGACAGAATTGAACTGCCGACACAGGGATTTTCAGTCCCCTGCTCTACCGACTGAGCTACCTGGCCAGAAAGAACGCGTATTAAAGCGAGTCGCCAGGCGCGCGTCAAGTCGCTTGTTCCCCACGCCAGCGCTTACGCCATCAGGTTTTCGGGGGCACATACCCCTCGGGCGTATCGCCGCCTCCGCCGAAGAAGAACTTTTCCATTTGCTCCTCGAGGAAGGTTCGTGCCTTCGGGTTAACGGGGCTCAGCCGGTGCTCGTTGATCAGCATGGTCTGGAAGCGTAGCCACTCCTGCCAGGCCTCCTTCGATACGTTATCGTAGATGCGCTGCCCCAACTCCCCCGGGTACGGCGCCCGATCGAGCCCTTCCGCTTCGCGCTGTAACTTCACGCAGTTCACTTGCCGACTCATTGGTCTCTCCTGTCTCTTGGTTCACAACATTCGGCGATAAGCCTGGCGACCGGAGCCGCAAACCCGCGTGCCACAACCGCGTCTCGGTCACACCAGATCTGCTGGTCCTGATCGGCTAGGCGGGATGCCTCTCCCTCGGTGCTTACTTCGACGGGCTGGATGTCGAGGTGAAAGTGGGAAAAGGTATGGCGGCGCGGGGCTCTGTTTTCAAGTTCGCGGGCCTCGACCCCGAACTGCTCTCGACACCATTGATGAATATCGACTGCGGTCGGGCACTCCGGGAGGCTCCAAAGCCCGCCCCATATGCCGGTTGGCGGCCGCCTCTGCAACAGGACCTCGCCTCGGGTGTTGCGAATGATGAGCATCCGGGTGCTGCGTATCGGCATCTCGCGCCGAGGTCGCCGTCCAGGATAGTCCTGCTGAGCATTCCGCGCGCAGGCCTGACAGACGTCCTGCAACGGGCACTCGGTGCAGGCGGGATTCCGCGCGGTACACAGGGTAGCCCCAAGGTCCATCATCGCCTGGTTGTAGGCGGCCACCCGAGCATGGGGGGTTTGGCGTTCCGCATGATCCCAAAGTCGGGCCGCAACGGCCTGTCGGCCCGGCCAGCCGGCCACGGCAAAGCAGCGGGCGAGCACCCGCTTGACGTTGCCGTCGAGGATCGCGTGCCGCTGGCCCAGGGCCAATGACAGGATCGCGCCCGCGGTCGAGCGCCCGATGCCGGGCAGCGCCTGTACAAGTTCGATGCGTTCCGGAAAATGTCCGTCATGCCCCTCGCAAACGGCGCGAGCCGCCTTGCGCAGATTGCGCGCCCGCGCATAGTAGCCCAATCCCGACCAATGGCGGAGCACCTCGTCCTCGCTTGCCGACGCCAAGCTTCCCAGCGTTGGGAAGCAGTGCATGAAGCGCTCGAAATAGGGGACCACTGTGGCCACGCGGGTCTGCTGAAGCATGATTTCGGATACCCAGACCCGATACGGACTGACATCCGTCTGCCAAGGAAGATCCTTGCGCCCACAGCGCTCATACCACGCCACAACCGACTCCGCGATTCGGGTTTCATTCATTGGCGGCGCCCCCCGGACAGGCGCTCCAGATTGCGGATGCTCTGCGTCATCTCGTCGCTCAGTCCGCGTTTGATCGACCACGGGCCGATCAGTGGCGGTACCCAGAAAGCGGGGCGCATCATGGCCTTGAAACGCAGGCGGGTCCCGTCACCCGCTGGATCCAGCCGCCACAGCGCATGACCGACTTTGAAATCACTTTCCGCGGGATCGACCGACGCGGTCATCAGGTACTGCGGCCATCTTTGTACGGTTTGGACTTGGCGCAGGGTCTTACAGAAATACAAGATACACGCCTCAGCCAAGGTTCGAACCCGGACGCTGTCTTCGTCCAACTGCGTAACGACCTCGCTCTCGATGATCGAGGGCGAGATGCGGTCGAACCTGGTGTAATCACCGAGCCGCGACCAGACGGCGAGCAACGGCGCCGCCAGGTAGGCCTCGATCTCCGCCCGATATTCACCATCCTGCTCGACCACCTCCAGGCGCACGACCTCTGCCGCAGACGCGAGATGCACGCCCGCCACCCCGAACAGGAGCGGTAACCATGCGAGATGGATCAGCGCAGAAAGCCTCTCAGCGTGTCTTTCAGCTGCTTCTTGGTACCCTCGTCCACCTTGTCGCCCAGGGCCTTGTCCAGGCGCTTGTCGATCTCTTCGCCTGCGCGCCCTTTCTGCGTCTCGACGACCACGGTCTTCCAATCGATACCGTAACTCGGGTCGCTGAACGATCCTGTCACACGGACGGGCACCGGAATCCCTTTGAGTTCCTCAAGCCCCTCGCCCCCCTGGCCCTTCTCTGTGC
>JAHEIA010000565.1 GCA_024639625.1 Chromatiales bacterium | reverse complement strand
CCGTAGACGCGTTGCCGGATGAAGTCCTTGTCTTCCCAGCCGTTCTGGAAGATGTGCCAGAGCATCCCCCAGATCACCGGGACGTCGGTGCCCGGGCGGATGCGCATGTACAGATCGGCGTGGGCCGCGGTTCGCGTGAAACGCGGATCGATGACGATCAAGGGCGCGTTGTTCTTTTCCGTCGCCTGAAACAGGTGCTGCAGCGAGACCGGGTGGGCCTCCGCAGGGTTGCCGCCGATGATCAGGATGGCCCGGCTGTTATGGATGTCATTGTAGGAGTTGGTCATGGCGCCGTAGCCCCAGGTGTTGGCAACCCCGGCCACGGTCGTGGAATGGCAGATACGCGCCTGATGATCTACGTTATTGGTCCCCCACAGGGCGGCGAACTTGCGGAACAGATAAGACTGTTCGTTGTTGAACTTGGCGGAACCGAGCCAGTAGACCGAATCCGGACCCGATTGCTCGCGCACCGCCAACATCTTGTCACCGACCTCTGTGATCGCCTGATCCCAGGAGATCTTCTTCCATTTTCCGCCTTCCAGCTTCATGGGGTATTTCAGCCGGCGTTCGCCGTGTCCGTGCTCGCGCACCGCTGCGCCCTTGGCGCAATGGGCGCCGCGGTTGAACGGGTGATCGAACGCCGGTTCCTGGCCCACCCAGACGCCGTTCTTCACCTCGGCGATGATGCCGCAACCAACGGAGCAGTGGGTACAAACCGTCTTCACCGAGTTGCTCGCGTCGGCGGCTGCGGCCGCCGCGGTTTCGCTGGCGGCCGCCTTCCGGGTCATCATCCCGGGCAGCAGACCGCTGGCTGCTGCGCCACCGATCCCGAGGCCGGAGCGTCTAAGGAATGTCCTTCGATCTACCCCTGCGCCAAGGTGTTCTGCTGCGGCGGGGGCTTTGCCCGCCTGCGGGTTGTGATCGGTCTTGCTCAGCTTCATGGCTGGATTCTCCTGGCTGCACGCCCTGATCGGGCACTAACTGCCGGTATCATCAAATACGGGCGCTGCTGTAATAGCTGCGAACGTGCTCAGACTCCTGGTAACCCTTGGCGGGCTGATCCGCTTTCCGAGCCGTTTGCTCCGCTTCCCCATCACCGGCCAAGCCGGTCGCGATCACGCTGCCGGCGGCAACCGCCGTTCCGGCCGCAAGGGTACTCTGGAGGAACCTGCGGCGTCCCGCGCGCACTGTGGTTTTGCTGTCTTCAGGCATCCTGTGTCTCCTCGAATCGCTGCTAACTGGGGCGCCATCGCCCCGACGATGAGCTTGGTCGATACTATCTAAACGTCGTTGTCCGTGTTCGCCGCACTTGAACCCCGTATGGGTCAGACCTCCATGCCGAAGTAGCGCTTTTCCAAAGCGATGAAAGAACTCCCCAACTGCCCTACGGCACGGTAAAAATGGGCGCTCTGCGCTCGCTGCAAGTCGTCGAAAAAGCGCTCCATCCAACACCCGATATGCCGCTCGAAAAAGTGCTTTTGCACATCGAATGGCGACCGGGGCTCGGAACTGGCGAGCATACCCAGCACATCGCACAACGCGGCTGCGTGATCCTCCGGCTCGCTCACCCCGGGCCGGCGCTCGAAGCCCAGTTGATCGAGATCTCGCCGCAACAACGCCAGCGGCTTTTCCATGAGGAAACCGGACAGATACCAGGATCCGTAGGGTACCAATTCACCGCGTCCGATACCGATGAACAACTGGTTGAACTCGTCCTCCACTTGCTCCGGCCTCGCCTTCTGCGCCGCCAGCTTGAGCATGCTCCACGCGGCTGCCATCTCACGCCCGCTGCCGCGCTCATCGATCTGCAGATCGCGCAGCCTACCGAGCAGGTCCTCATCCGCGGGATGCGCCAGCAACCTCCCCAACATTCGATAACCGATGGCTCGCAGCTCATCGCCACTGTCGACCGCTGCGTCGGATAGTTGTCGCGCTACTGCCATATTCATCATGCCCCTTATAACGAGCAACTTATGGACCAAGAACCAGCGCCGAAAAAAGGGTATCAGAGCGAGCCTTGGGCCAACCCCCGCCCACCACCCGGTCTCTGACTGGGGCAAATTGTCGCTTGCTGCCCCATTTGGACCCGATTCCCGATGCTCTCAGCCTTGGACCTTACCTTGGTTGTCCGGTTTTCCCGGGGCCGCGGCAAACAGATCCTTGACCCGGCAATCCTCGCACATCTCTAACCGCCGCAGGTTGGCGGCATCCTTATACATCCAATGCCCCCGCAACTTGCCGCGCATGCTCTCCAGCATCTTGCGGGTGCCGAAGGGTTTCCCGCAGCTGCTGCAGAATGCGGGCTCTTCCTCGTGCAACACCCGAGGCCGCCGGCGCGCCACCGTGTCGAACAGATACCGCGGAGCGATCCAGATG
>JAHEIA010000564.1 GCA_024639625.1 Chromatiales bacterium | reverse complement strand
GTTCCGCTCTTCAGAACGGCGAGGGCGATCCGCGCCACCGAGACGCCGCCGGCCTGCAGGGCAATCAGCTCACTATACTGGCCAAGCCGGGCCAGTGCGATGGCGCAACCCATCAGCGCAGCGAAAGGCAATAAATCCAGTGCGCGCCTCGGCAACATCTGCGCTTCGTAGGCCAAGGCATCGACAAGGCTATACGAACCTGTTCCCACGTCATCCAACTGCTGAATCAGGTCGAGAAAGCTGAACAACGGGAGCAGAACCAGGAACACCAGGACCAGCGTCCCGGCGAATTCCGTACCGATATAGCGGTCCAGCGTATTCACGAGGCCCCAGCGCTCGACAAAAAGGCCTGCAAGGGCCACGCAGCGGGGGGAAGCGTACGCGTCAAGCTCATCGTCGCCTCCACCGGCGGTGCAATGTCGGGCCGACGAGCATCGCCGCCAGTATCAAGGAGAACAACACCAAGGGCCACCAAAGTCCCGGCACAGCGCCGACGACCCCCTCTTGAACCAGATTTTTCGCCATGCTCAGGAGATTGTAGAAGACGGCGTAAACCACCAAGGCGACGATTGTTCTACCGTGACGACCCTGGCGCGGCGGCGAGCGGCTCATGGGTACCGCGAGCATGGCAAGTAGCACGGTGGCTATCGGGGTGGACAATCTCCATTGGAACTCCGCGAGATCCTTGCGATTATTCGAGCGACTCAGCGACATCGTCGACTGGGTCTTGCTCTTGTAACCCAGGTCCTCCACAGCCGGCAGTCTTCGGTGCAGCGTCAGGCGTTCAAACTTGAGCGAAATATCCTCGCTGCCCGCACGATCCAGTTGATAAGCGTGACCTCGCATGAAGTAGACCGAGAGCGGATCATCAAAAGCCTGGGCCGGTTGGTGGAGCTCGTCGGCCGCGATGATGCGCAGATCCTGCTCACGCCGGATCTGAAACAGAACCCCGTAGGCCTTGCGCTGCAGCGGATCGACGTCGTCGGCGAAAATCGCAAAGCCCAGGTCTGGACTGACAAAGAAACGATTGCTCTCCAAGTCTTCGATCTCGAACTCGGACTCGGCGATGGCCCGCAACAGATAACTTTGCTGGTACGCCCAGGGGCGAACGTAGAGGGACAAAACGGCGACCGCCAAAGCGACCACGAGCGACAACGCGAAAACGATCTTCAGCACCCGCGGCTCGCCGACACCACCCGCTGCTAACGCCGTGAGTTCACTGTCAGCCTGCATGCGCCCCAATCCCGCGATAGCCCCCAGGTACAATGCAACCGGGATCAGGACCTCGAGCGCGATCAACCCCTTGATCAAGACGAATTGGGCGACCACCTCCGCAGGCAACAGTCCGGCGACCACGTCGTTGAGCACCAGGGCGGTGCTGTAACTCAGGAACACGACGCCGATCACCACGACGATGGTGAGAAACGGGCGGATGACTTCACTGGTGATGTAACGCGCAATGATCACGAAGAGATCCCGATGGGTCGTTTCAGCTCCAGTTTACTGAGCAACGCCGCACAGGCGTCCGTTCGCGCTTTCGTGCACCAAGTCGCCGGGGCCGACGGAAATGCGCGGTATCCTAGCGACGCAGCGGCGCATCATTTCCAGTGGCTGAGATCGCGGCCCAGGTTAGAGCTCAGTCTCTCGATGTCGGCAGCCAGCGCTTGGCGCAGCATCGTCCGGGTTTGCGGAGTGAAAGGTTCGGGCATCTGCTTGATCCGGTTGAATTTAACCAACCGCTTGTGCAACTGTTTGAGGCCGAAGGGCCTCACCCCACGCCGGATCTCACCGCGGTGCGCCGCCTTGAAGACGAAGGCCGGCGGCTTGTAGATCAACATCTGCAGCCAGCGCCAACGGTAGGTCTTGCTCTGCATGCGATGCGGGAAAGCCGAGCGTCCGTCTTCGAAGGCAACCGCATCGATGTCGTCGTCGACCCCGACGAACCGCAGTAGCTTCTCGGACACCTCTCGGGGACGCTCCTTGAGATCGTCGTGCACCACGATGTGGCAGCGTTCCCGGCCCGCGATCTCCTGCAACTGTTCGATATGCTTGCCGAAACTCGCTACCTCACGGTAGAGCAAGCGCTGCGGGTCGGTGCAGCGCCAAGGTATGCGTTTGCCGCGCTCACGCTTTTCCTGCAGGTCCCACGCCTTGACGAAATCGTTTTGGTTTTCCTCGAGTAAGAACAACAGCCGGAAGTGGTACGAGCGCAGCATGTCAATGGGATTGCGCACCGCCACGATGAACCGGGCCTCGGGCTGAATACCGATGATCCGTCGAATGACCTCCGGCTGGTACAGGTAGGACACAGAGCCCTCGCCCACCGCCCGATGCTGATGCGGGTCGTAATGAGGAAAGTAACGGGCGAGATATTCT
>JAHEIA010000563.1 GCA_024639625.1 Chromatiales bacterium | reverse complement strand
TGTCGACCAAAGCGCTGGCCCGCTGCCTTGGGGCCAAGCAGATCTGCCCCTGCGCCCCGGAAGTGGCGGAGAGGCACACCGGATACCGGGTGGGAGGTACTTCTCCCTTCGCTACCCGGCGCTCGATGCCCGTGTACTGCGAGGCCAGTATCGCCAAGTTGGATCGCATCTTTATCAACGGCGGGAAACGGGGTTATATCCTTTCCCTGCGTGCCCAGGATGCGCTGCAACTGTTGCGGCCCGAACTCGTCGAGGCAGCCCAGTGATCCTGCGGCGCGATAAATCGCCCCGTAGCTGGAGTAGCCACCACAAACCGAGGAACAGCGATGTCTGATCCAAGCCGGGGGTCCACGAATCACGGACGGAGTTTCTTGGCGGCTCATTCCACCTCGCTTGCATTGTTGCTGTTCTGTCTCGGCTGCTGGGCCTTCATCGAGATCGCCGCGGTAGTCGCGGACGGAGGAGCGTTTGCCTTCGAGCGTTCCGTTCTCCTGGCGATGCGCAACCCGGCAGATGTTTCCGACCCCCTTGGGCCGGCGTGGGTCGAAGAGATGATGCGCGACTTCACCGCCCTTGGGGGGGTAGGGTTGCTCGCTTTGCTTACCCTGGCGACCATCGGCTACCTCAGTCTGCGAGGCATGCGGAAGGCCGCGGCCTTCGTCTTTATCGCAGTGGTCGGCGGCCTTTTGTTGAGTCTCTCGTTGAAGGCCGGTTTCGCTCGACCGCGACCCGATTTGGTGCCCCACGGCAGCATCGTCTTCACCAAGAGCTTTCCCAGCGGACATTCGATGCTCGCCGCGGTGGTGTTCCTCAGCTGCGGGGCTTTACTCGCGTCGGTTCACCAGGCGTTGCGCATACGGGTTTACATTCTCGGCTGGGCCGCCATGCTTGCCGTTCTGGTAGGACTCAGCAGGATCTATCTCGGCGTGCACTGGCCGAGCGACGTGGTAGCGGGTTGGGCTGCGGGCGCGGCCTGGTCCGCTGTCTGCTGGTTAACGGCCCGATGGCTTCAGGAGCATGGGCGTATCGAAGTCGATCGCGGTGCCGCTCCCCGCGAAGGGCAATGATTGCGTCCCGGTGGCACGAGGCCCGGCTTGTCCCAAGGGCGGTGAGAATCTCCGCTGCCCGGGTGCGGGTTGGCCAGCGCGCGATATCAGGGGCGGAGAGGCGAGGTAATCTCGGTGCGCCTGTGGCGGAGCTCAAGGGATCTCTTCGATGTAGGTGCGCGCGATCGGCGTCTGGACGTAGGCCTTCTTGCCGTCGACGCGAACCCAAAAATAATAGTACCCCTTCTCGGGTTCGCTTGTGACTTTGCCGTCTCGCACTTCCCATGCCTTGACATGGCTGCCGTCCGCGTAGGTTACCCGGTAATTGCCTTCGAGCCAGGTAACACCCAGACGGGAGATGCGATTCTGTTGTTCTTCGGTACAGGCGCCGAGGAGCAAGGCGGCGAACACAATGACGAACGGTCGGAAATGGAAGTCGGATTGCTTGTCGAACATGATCGTTCCTTATCGTTCCTTGCGCGAGGGACCCGGTGAATACGGGGCTTGCATCATTGCCGCTGCGAGCCGCGCCCCGCTGGTTACCGGAGATTGTACGTAATCTTTGTTACGGGTGCCCGCTTGCGCGGGTGTGTCGTCCACGGAATTGCAGATAGAGCAGGTAACCGCCCCAAAAGAGCGCACCCAACATCACAAGCACCCCCGCGCCGTTCACCAGGGTCGCCAATCCAGGCCCCCAGTCGAGCAGGCCGAGGCGGGCAAGCAGATTGTTCCAATCGTGATAGCCCGGGGCATCCTGTCCGGAGACGCCACCCAGAAGCAGCAGCCGTTGGGTAGGGGCGTCGTGAATGTAGGGGGCTAGGTCCATCAGGCTTTGACCGCACCACCAGAGACCGACGGCGGCGGCAAAGGGGTCGTGTTGGCGGAGCAGGAAGGCCGCGCTCACCAAAGCGGGGATAAGCAGTTGATTCAGGCTGCCCCCCAGAGTGGCGAAAAAGTCGCCGAACGGCCAGAACAGGGCATGCCCAGCCTCGTGAAATACCAGATTCACCAGGTGGAGAAACGAGTGATTGATCTCTGGAAGCCCGTCGACCAGCGTCCGGTGATCCATCATCATGAAGTGGCTGCCCCAGAGGGCCAGCAACACGAAAAGCAGGAGCCGACCAAAGAAGCTGGCCGAGGACCAGGGCGGATCGGTGCGAAGCAGCAACGAGCGGAGCTTGCGCGGTAAACGGGGTGAAGCGTCTGCCTCGCCGGTCCGCCGTGGTGATTGTCGGTAGCGTTGGCGAAGCCACTTCGAGAAGACCAGGCCGCACGCAGGGCATTCGGAATCCGGTGCAGCGTCCGCGGGGCGGCGGCGATATCCGCATTTTG
>JAHEIA010000562.1 GCA_024639625.1 Chromatiales bacterium | reverse complement strand
GGCGTTACTCAGGCGACGACACCGGCCGAAGACCTAGAGATCTACCGCAACTATTTTGTCAAGAGGTTTCCCGGTGTGCCGCTGGAGGAGTTCGCCAACGGAGTCTACTCGATCGATAGTGTGTCGCGGCAAAGTTGGGAGGCGATCGAGGAGTTTCCTCCCTACGAACCCATGATTGAGGACGGGGAAAAGATGTGGAACACCCCGTTCGCCAACGGAAAATCCTACGCGGACTGTTTCGGCGGCACCCCTGCGGTGGCCGGCAAGTACCCGCACTGGGACGGCAAACGCGGCATGGTGACAACCCTTGCCCTGGCGATCAACGAATGCCGTGAAGCGAACGGGGAAAAACCTCTCAAGTACAAGAAAGGCGCGATCGCTTCCCTACTCGCCTACATGAACTACGAGTCACGGGGCCAAGTCACCGACGTCGTGGTACCCATGGATGATCCGCGGGCACTCGAAGCGTACGAGCAAGGCAAGCAGTTCTATTTTGCCCGCCGCGGCCAGCTCAATTTCTCCTGCGCCGCGTGCCACATGGAAAGTGCCGGAAACCACATCCGTACGGATATTCTTAGCCCGGCGCTCGGTCACACCACGGGGTGGCCGGTATATCGCTCTAAGTGGGGCGAGTTGGGCACCCTGCATCGGCGCTTCGGCGGCTGCAACAAGCAGGTGCGGGCCAAGGCGTTCGAGGCGCAGGGAGAGGAATACCGCAATCTCGAGTACTTCCTCACGCACATGAGCAACGGCATCCCGTTGAATGGACCGTCCGCGCGGAAGTAGGCTGTATCTCGGCCGCAGTGCAGCGTAAAGAAACCCGATCCGCTGGATCGGGTTTCTTTTTCTATTTCTTCCCCGTATAAAGTTTAGCCCCCGGGGCCGGCCGCTCCTCAAAGCGTTTGTAGCTCCATTGGTACTGTTCCGGACAACGTCGAACGCAGGTTTCAACACCCAGGTTCAGGGCGCTGGCCGCGATCACAGGATCCGCGTCGGCAATCCCCGGCGGGGCCGAAACCCAATGTGTGCGATATCCTCTGCCCGCGGGCAGCCGCTCCGCGAAGCTAAAGATCACAGCGGCACCGGTCTTGCGCGCCAGACGGCTGACCAGCACCATGGTCAGGGCGGGAACGCCGAAGAAGGGGGCAAAGACCCCGGCACCCTTGCTCTTGGGCTGCTGGTCCGGCAGGATGGTGACCATTTCGCCCCTGCGCAAGGCTGCGTAGAGGGCCTTTACGCCCTGCCCCGAGGTCGGCACCAATCGGGCGCCGCCCCTGCTGCGACCGTCCTGCATGACCTTTGCGAGGGCCGGCTCCCGAGGAGGGCGATAGAGGGCGGTTACCGGCGCGACGCTGGCGAGATAATGCACGCCCGCCTCCCAATTGCCCAGATGGGGGGCGGCGACGATCACCCCCCTGCCCCGGTTTAGCAACTCTTGGAGGATCTCGCTCCCCTCTTCGCCGCGGATCCGGGCGACCCACTCTCTGGGGTCACCGAGCCAGATTCCCGGTGTCTCCGCCAGGGTCTTGGCATTTTCTACTAAACTGCGTTTCAGGAGCCGCTCCCGATCCCCAGCGGACCAACCCGGATAGCATAGCTTGAGGTTGATACGCCCATTTCTCCGCTCCCGATTCGGCAGCCAGTAAAACAGGAGTCCGACCAAAGTACCGATCCCTTGGGCCACGGACAACGGCAAGGCTGCAAGCAGTCGAACGACGACGATAATCCAGAACTTTCGCATAGCGTATGTCGAGCGGCGACGACAGCCGGGCGCTGGGCGGATCCCACCGCCGCAGGCGGTATCCCGCAACGCGCGGATCCTATAAATTCGTCTATAAAGTAAGGCACGACGTTCAATCTTATCATCCATGGAAATCGCCGATGCAAAACGCAGCAGAACAACACAAAGATCTACGCAACCTTTCGCCGAAGCAGGCCTGGCAGATGGTGCAGGACGACCCACGCACGGTCCTGGTGGATATCCGCTCGACCATGGAGTTTCTCTTCGTCGGTCACCCGCAAGGTGCCGTACACATCCCCTGGATCGATGAGCCGGAGTGGACCGAAAACCCGCATTTCGTTACTGATATCCGAAAACTCGTGCTCGGTGGCGCCGTGTGCACGGCGGATGACGGCTGCGCCGCGGTCATTCTGATCTGCCGCAGCGGAAAACGCTCGCTGGAGGCCGGGAAGGCCCTGTTGAACTCGGGTTTTACACGGGTATTCCATGTGGACGAGGGCTTTGAGGGCGATCTTGACGAGGATCACCATCGCAGCACCCAGGGAGGCTGGCGCTTTCACGGCCTGCCCTGGGAGCAATGCTAATCCACAGGGCCCGGTCAGCAGAAAGCAAGCGCCTTGCGCGCGGCTGCGGCGAGTGCCAAGA
>JAHEIA010000561.1 GCA_024639625.1 Chromatiales bacterium | reverse complement strand
GTCGAGCGCATTCGGTCGCCCGCCGGGGTAACTGACCCGGCCGCTGCGCAGTCCGGCGGCGCAAGAGCCGCAGTTCCCGCTGCGGCAACCATAGGGCAGGCCGATTCCTTGGCGCAACGCCGCCTCGAGGACGGTCTCATTGGAGCCTGCGGCGAACTCATGGCCGGACGGTGCGAGGTGAACGGTGAAACTCATGAGGATCCTTGCATGTGGATGGAAAAGCTGCGAGATTCTCGCTGATTTCGGCGCGGAATAAAACCTTGAGGCGGGCATGTTAATCGTTGGTTGCGGCTATCTCGGAACGCGTCTCGCCCGCGACTACCTGTCGCGCGGCGAACGAGTGAGCGCTCTGGTGCGCAGCGAAGGGAGCGCCGAAAGGCTGCGCGCGCTAGGCATTACGGCCTATGCGAGCGACCTAGACCAGCGCGTTCCACTGCCTCTGGACACCGAGGGCGAGAAGATATTCTATTTTGCTCCGCCGCCAGACGCCGGCGTGGCGGACCCTCGGATACGCGGTTTCCTCGCGAGCTGCGAAACCGGGGGAGCGCCGCGGCGGCTGGTGTATGCCAGCACTACCGGGGTGTACGGAGATCGCGGCGGCGAGTGGATCGATGAGACCGCACCGCTGCGGCCCCAGGCCGATCGGGCAAGGCGCCGTTTGGATGCGGAGAATGCGTTGCGTGTCTGGTCGGCAAGGACGTTCGCGGACATCCTGGTTCTGCGGGTGGCGGGGATCTACGGACCCGGCAGGTTGCCCTTGGAACGGCTGCGCCAGGGCATGGTGCTGGTACGCGAGGACGAGGCCCCCTTTAGCAACCGCATTCATATCGACGACCTGGTGCAGGTGTGCGCCGCAGCAATGGAGCGGGGTCGCGCGGGCGAGATCTATCACGCCTGCGATGGTAACCCGAGCAGTATGACCGACTATTTCCTTCGGTTAGCCGCCCTCACCGGCGCCCCGCGGCCGCAAACCGTTTCCCTGGACGAGGCAGCGGGGCGTCTTTCGCCCGCGATGATGTCCTATCTGCGGGAATCGCGCCGTCTGAGCAACCGCAAGATCCGCGAAGAACTCGGGGTCTGGCTTCGCTATCCTTCGCTGGCGAGCGGCTTGCCGGCCTGTATGCCCGACGCTTGAGGTTGATTGATCCCGCGGGGCTGATGCTTAGCGGCCCCCTCCCTGCAGCCAGCGCATCATGGGCTCCCATTGCTCGAAGTCTTGGCGCACCAGGGACGGTGCAAGCTCGAAAAGCCCGAGTCCAGTCTCTGCGGAGCGTATGTAAGCCTGGCTCTCGCGCAAGTGCGTGAGGACCGGGATCGAAAGCTCGTGGAGGAATCGATCCAGCTGGTGATACGAGTTGGTGTTCTCGCGTACCCGGTTGGCTACGATGCCGATGCGTGTTTGTGCCCGCTTCACCCGGCCGCTGGACAGCAACTCGGCGAGAAAACGCCGCGCTGCCCGGGTATCGATCGGCGAGGGCAGGACCGGAACGATCAGGGTCTCTACCCGGCGCAGTAACTCGTTGATCCGGCTGCCATGCACCGCTGCCGGCGCTTCCATGATCAGGAAATCGGTGCCGCGCCTGGCGCGAACCGCTTCGTTGTTGGCGTCGATGCCCTGGATGACGGGAATCCCGTCGTAGTCCTCGCGGGCCTGCAGCCAGTCGAGTGCGCAACCCTGGGGGTCGAAATCGGCGAGCGCTACTTGATAGCCGTCATCGGCGAGCCAGGTGGCGATGTTGGTGGCCAGGGTGGTCTTACCACACCCCCCCTTGGCGTTCATGACCATGATCGATCTCATCTGTTTCCTCTCAAGCGATGCGTTTCATTGCGCCGCGCGTTAGTTCGCGGCGTCGTCATTGGGTAACTGGATTCCCAGGCGCTGCCAGATCTCATCCACTCTCTGCGCCACATCGTCCCGCATGCGAATCGGCGTTCCCCATTCGCGCTGCGTTTCCCCCGGCCATTTGTTGGTGGCGTCGAAACCGATCTTGCCGCCTAGCCCGGAGACCGGCGAGGCAAAATCGAGGTAGTCGATGGGGGTATTCTGCAGCATGATCGTATCGCGGCCGGGGTCCGCTCGGGTAGTCAGCGCCCAGATCACCTCCTTCCAGTTCCGCACGTCGATGTCGTCGTCGGTTACCAGCACGTACTTGGTGTACATGAACTGGCGCAGGAAGGACCACACGCCGAACATCACCCGTTTTGCGTGGCCGGGATATTGTTTCCGCATGCTTACCAGAGCCATTCGATAGGAACAGCCCTCGGGCGGCAGGTAAAAATCCACGATCTCCGGAAATTGTTTTTGCAGCAGGGGAACAAAGACTTCGTTCAGGGCCACGCCGAGCACGGCGGGCTCGTCCGGTGGCCGACCGGTATAGGTGCTGTGATAGAT
>JAHEIA010000560.1 GCA_024639625.1 Chromatiales bacterium | reverse complement strand
CTTCGCGCGCTTCGTCGCTCGCGGTTGCGGCGTTGATCAGGATTCGGTGCTGGCGTGGAGCGCCGCACTCGTGAGCATGCGCAATCTGCAGGGGGATGTCTGTGTGGATCTGGCGGAATATGCCGGCCAGCCCCTTTTCGAGGCAAGCATCGAAGGCCGCGACAACGAGACGGCGAAGCTCGCGGTACCCCGCGGGCCGGCACTGGACGATTGGTTGGGTGCTCTTGCGGGCGCGAGATGGGTAGGTGTGCCCGGGCGGGAGGCCCCCTTAATCCTCAACGGACGGCGCCTGTACCTCGGCAAGTACTGGCATTTCGAGCAACAGGTGGCCGCTGCCTTGCGCGAACGCATGTCCCGGATCGACGATTTGGATCGTCCACGGCTCGCGCAGGGGCTGGGTCAACTGTTCGAAGCGAACGAAGCCGACGCGGTCGACTGGCAAAAGATCGCGGCGGCGATCGCCGTCAGCCGGCGCTTTGCCGTGATCTCCGGCGGGCCAGGCACTGGAAAGACCACCACGGTCGTGAAAGTGCTGGCCCTGCTTCTCGACCAGAACCCGACACTTCGGATCGCGCTTGCGGCCCCCACGGGCAAGGCTGCGGCCCGCCTCTCGGAGGCCGTGCGCGACGGCAAGGGACGGCTGCGCGCCGGTCCGGAAGCATTGGCGCGAATTCCCGAAGAAGCGGCAACCATTCACCGCCTCCTGGGGGCAGGATTCGGCGACGCCTTCCGGCACAATAAGGACAACCCACTGCTGGTCGATTGCTTGGTGGTGGACGAGGCTTCGATGATTGATCTCCCCCTCATGGCCCGACTGCTGGAGGCGCTGCCTGAACAGGCCCGCATCGTTCTTCTGGGCGACCGCGACCAGCTGGCCTCGGTAGAGGCGGGCAACGTGCTCGGCGATATCACGGGTCACGGCCAGGAGATCCGTTATTCGCAGGAGCAAGCCGAGTTCCTGGAGCAGGTCCGGGCAGCGACCGCCAGCAGCATCCCCCGCGCAGACGATCCGGTTCGCGCCCCCGATGCCATAGGGCTGCTTCGCGTCAGCTACCGTTTCAAGGCCGACAGCGGCATCGGAGCCCTATCCCAAGCGGTGAACGCAGGGCAGGGCGAGAAAGCCGTCGATCTGCTCGAGAAGAGGGGCTTCGACGACATCGGCTGGATGGATGCCTTGCGGGAGGGACTCAACCCCGACTGTGTGGATTGGGCGGCAGAGCGTTATGCGCGCTATCTACGCGAGGACGACGTTGGCAATGCGCTTCGCCTGTTCGCGGAAAGCCGCGTCCTGGCTGCGCTGCACCGGGGACCCTTTGGTGTGGAAGAGATTAATCGGCGGATTGCCGCGCGGTTGCATGCCGAGGGGCTGATCCGAGGCGGCGAGGAGTACCAGGGCAAGCCGATCATGGTCACCGTCAATGACTACGAGGTAGGCCTGTTCAACGGCGATATTGGCCTGCTATGGCGCGATAAAGCCCAGGCCTTGCGCGCCTACTTTCTACTGGCCGACAATCAAGTGCGTAGCGTCTCTGTTCGGCAACTGCCGGAGCACACCTGCGCCTATGCCCTCACGGTACACAAGAGCCAGGGATCCGAGTTCGACGAGGTGTTGCTTGTCCTGCCGTTCGAGCGAAGTCCGGTCGTCACCCGCGAGCTCATCTACACCGGGATCACCCGGGCGCGACGGGGAGCCACCATCCACGGCTACCGCGACACCTTCCGGGAAGGCTGCCGGCATCGCGTTCAGCGCACCTCTGCCTTGGCCGAAAAGCTGGGTTGGAGTAACAGCTTTTAGGGTCCCCGATTTGGTTTCAGCGAACTACCTCGTCTTTCGGCGGAGGCTGACGGGGCTATGGTATTTGCATTCTTCGGTAGGGGAAGAATGGCCTGTGCAGCACAATGATGGCTGTCAGTTTTGTGGAATTAGCGAAAATTTCGCCTGCCGCAACGATAGGCATCACTCAAGCTCTCATCGCAGGGCCCGATAGGACAATCCATGCTATTGTGCCCGACATCCATGCCTGAACCGGGTTGTCTCTAATGGCCATTCGAGTTGCTATCAATCACAAGACAGAGTACCGCTTCGACCGGCTGGTCAGTGTCTCCCCCCACGTCGTCCGCCTGCGGCCGGCCCCGCACACGCGCACCCCGATCGAGTCCTACTCGCTGAAGGTCCTGCCGGAGAAGCATTTCATCAACTGGCAGCAGGATCCGTTCGGCAACTACCTCGCGCGTCTGGTGTTCCCCGAGCCCGTGCGGACACTGTCGTTCGAGGTGGACGTGGTCGCCGAGATCGTGGTCATCAACCCGTTCGATTTCTTCGTCGAAAAGTATGCGGAGAAATATCCCTTCGAATATCCGCCGGGCCTGCGCAAGGAGCTGGCACCCTACCTGGAGA
>JAHEIA010000559.1 GCA_024639625.1 Chromatiales bacterium | reverse complement strand
AGGCGGGTCGCGTAATCGGCCTCTACCGGTCCGCCGTGTCCTTTCTTAAGGCGGCGGATGAGGCCACGCTCAAGGCCGGCGATTTCGAGCGCGCGATCGCGGACGGGCCGGACGAAGCGGCGCGGCTGGGCGAGGAGTTGCAGCAGATCCGGTTGGGTCGGGCGGAGCCCGGCCCACCGCTCGCCGATCAGTCGGTCGCGGAATTGGAGCGGCTGGAGGCCCGCAAGTTGTCGCTGCGCGCCTTCGTGCGAGACAATGCGAACTGCCTGCGACTCACGTACGAACTGCATCTGGGGATCGAAAAGGCGCTGCGAGAGAACGCGATTGCGATCCCGCTCCCCCAGCGCGACCTGCATCTGCGTACCCTCACCGTGGATCTTTGCCTGCGCTCACGAACCGAAACCCACGACGACCCTTGATGCGGCTGCGCCGCGGAACATTTTCCCGTTCGCGAACGCGCTTTTGTTCTACACTAGGGGAGCGCGCGGCATTATGCCCCGGTAATAGCAAAAACTTCAGAGGAGGTTTCGTATATGCGGAAGAAAGTATTGGTTGGTGCGATTTCTCTGGCCGTCCTGGGGATCGCCCCCGTGATCGCGTCCGAAGACGAGGCGACGCCGGCTGAGGCGAGCGAGCCGGTTGCCCCGCAGCATGAACAGTTGCGCGCGATGTCGCCGGAAGAACGGCGGGCTTTCCTGCAGCAGCAACATGAGCAGTTTCGCGCCCAGGCCGAGGCCTCCGCACCGCCGATCCCGCCGCCACCACCCAGTGTGGGCGGGCCCTCCGGATCCGGCATGCCGACGCCCGAGGAGCGGGCCGCCGAGATGGCCGAGCTGCGCGAGATGAGTCCACAGGATCGGCGTGCCGCCATGCGCGAGGCCCATGAGGAGTTGCGCGCCCAGGCCGAGGCCTCCGCACCGCCGATTCCGCCACCCGGTGTCGCGGGGGCGCTGGGATCCGACATGCCGACGCCTGAGGAACGCGCCGCCGAGATCGAGCAACTGCGCGCCATGAGCCCGGAAGATCGGCGCGCCGCCATGCGCGAGGCCCATGAGGAGATGCGGCAACAAGCGGCAGCCGCGATGCCCCCGATGCCCCCACCGCCACAGATGCCGGAGCCGGCAGCGATGCAGCCTGCGATATCGTCCGGCGGGCTCAGCCCGGAAGATCGCGCGCAGGAGATCGACAGGATGCGCAATATGACCCTGGAAGAGCGCGCTGCCTACCGCAATGAACGCTACCAGGAGTTGCGACAACGCGCCGGGCAGATGGGCCTGGATCTGCCGGAACAGCCGCCCTGGGCGAGTCGCCCCCACTTGGGAAGCGAGCTGATGTCGCCGGAGGAGCGGGCGGCCCACCGGGAGACGATGCGTGGCATGTCACCGGAAGAGCGCGCAGCATACCGTGAGGAACACCACAACAAGATGCGCGAACGAGCCGCGGAGGCGGGTATCGAGCTGCCCGAGAGGCCACCGCTTTGGGCGGGACCGGAACGGAGGGTGCCCCCGGCTGCCCCCGGCCAGGAAGAGTGGGCCCAGCTCCAGGAGAGATTTCAGGCGATGTCCGCCGCGGATCGCGAGACCTGCATGGCCATGCATCAGATGCGTCAGCGCATGATCCCCCCGGCGCCCCCGATGCCTGACTATGCGCCCGATTCGGCAGGCTATGGGTACGGCCCCGGACCGGGCTACGGCTATGGTCCGGGTCAGGGGTACGGCCCGGGCTACGGGGCTTGGCGCGGGACCAGTCCGGGTTGGGGTTACGGCCCCGGGGCCTACGGCTACGGTCGCGAGGGGTACTGATCCGGCACTGCCAGGGAGGCGGTTCCCTAACGTACCCGCTGGCGGGGCTGCTCTACGCGGCCCCGCTTGGTTTCTGCGCCCGCTCGCGGTCGGCCCGCGTCTGCAACGCCTGTGCGCTTTCCCGGTCCAACCTGCGCCAGGGCGACGGGATCAAGGCCGGGACGAGCTTGCGGTACTCTCGGTAGGCGGCGCCGTAGTAGGCGACGAGTTTGCGCTCTTCGAGTTGCGAGCCGATGATGAAATACAGGCTGGCAGCGGATACCGAGAGCAACATGGCGGCGCTCATGTCCCGTGTCCAGAGTACGACCAGGGCGAGACTGTACCAGGGGTGGCGCACATGCCGGTGCAGCGGTGATATCTTCAGGCGCTCCTGGTCTTCTACCCTGCGCTCCCTCTGCCGCCATTGGCGGACGCCCCAGAATTCCCTGCTGTCGTAGAAGCGCAGCGACCAGACGAAGATCCCACAGGCGCCGGCAGACAACAGATTGGCGAGCCAGCTCCAGCGCCCGGGCCATTGCCAGAGCATCGGCCCGGGGTGCCGGTAGAGCACCCAGAGGGGGGCGAGCAAGAGAAGCAGGGCCAACACGTTGTATGCGCC
>JAHEIA010000558.1 GCA_024639625.1 Chromatiales bacterium | reverse complement strand
ATTGATGTCCAGCGTATCGATACCCGTGTAGTCGATGCCCAGCCGGTCGAGTTCAGAGGCGATCAGATAACGCGCAACATAGCGGGGTGCGAAGGAGAAGAGCAGGCCCAACACGAGCACAATTGAAACAAGGATGATGGCCAGCCAGAGGAACCGACGCCGCCGGGTATGGCTCGCGTTTGCTGTCATGCCTGCAGCGTCTTTCCGGTCCGCGCCGTTGGGGTTTTCTACCATGGATCAGCCCTGCTTCTGAAGCTCGAGACCTGTGTGTACCTGGAAGGATAGGAGATCCAGGCGCTGCTTGCTCAAACGGGCGCTGGGGAGGTTAACACCTACCCTCCTCTTCCGGGTAGAAGCGGCCCCCCGGCAGGCGGAACACATCGGGATGTTTGCGGGGTACGATGTCGCGTCGCCGAAACCAACCGCGTGCCTGCAATACCCGCGTCGATCTGCGCTGGCTTGACATCGATAGTACACTGTTCGGCCGAACAGCGATCCAGGACCGGGCATCGGTTCCAGTCGCTGGCACAACCGCCCCTTGGATTGGACGGCGAGGACAGAGATGATGCGCAACGTTCGCTGGAAAAGACGCTACCTCACGGGGGACGCGGTGCTCGACGCTCGCAACCAGTCGCTGGTTACCCTGTTGACCGATCTCCGCGCCGAGCTCGAGCGAGCGGAACATTGTTCAGAGATCAAGGAACTCTATACCCGGCTCGCGGATCTCACCGCGGATCGGCTTGCCGACGCGGCGGAAAAACCAGCCGCATACGCCGATTCGGACGCAGCGATCCGATCGCTACTGGAAAACGAATTCCCCTTGGCCAGCCTGAGCACGCCGGCCTGCAGGGATTGCGGACTTTGCGACCTCATCGCCGATCGAGTAGAGGCGTGGCTATCGGGACGCAACTTGGATTGAGACGTACCCACCCCGACGTCGTTTATCCAGGATAGAGAACGGCTAAGATTCGTGCTTGGATGATCGATTCCCGGAGCCGCACGCCATTGCCACACCGAATCGCCCATAGGGATCACCAGCAGGAGAAGTGCTGCGATTCGGGGATGTTACCATCCAACCCGCTCGGATGGATTCAGGTCTCGTGATTGCAGAAAGGGCACACGATGGCGAGCAAAATAGGAACTACACTACAGACATGCTAGCGCCTAGCCACAAGCCCTTGGTAGACAATTGCGCTGTCTTCCAGTAGAAAGCCCGTTCGGTCAAGTAAACGTCTTCTTTCGATTTCGTTCCGGAGATTGCACCATGTTCAAAACAGCATTGGTTATTGCCGTAGCCTTTTTGCTCACCCCTCCTCTGGCTGCGGCCCAAAGCCTATGGGATAAGGTCAAGGACGGCGCGTCCAGCGCGGCCGATACAGTGGCGGATACCGCGGCATCCGTGACCGAGAAGGAAACACCGGCGGAATCCCGCAAAAAGATCGATAGCATGGCCAGTGCTACCCTGGACCGTTTGTTTGCGGAACAAAATTCGGCCAAGGCATTGTACGACCAAAGCTACGGGTACGCGGTCTTCGATACCCGGAAGTTTTCTTTTCTGATTACCACCGGCTTCGGGGCGGGCGTAGCGGTGGAGAAGGACTCCGGCCAACGCACCTATATGAAGATGGCCACCGGCGGGGTCAACGTGGGCCTCGGCGGCCAGTTCTTCCAGCTAGTTTTCCTGTTCGAGAATCAGGCAAAGTTCCGCAAGTTCGTCGACGAGGGCTTCGAGGCCGGCACACAGGCCAGCGCGGTAGCCGGTGACGACTCCGCGGAACTCGGCGCACGTTTCGTCAACGGGGTGGCGGTGTTTCAATTGACCGATAAGGGCCTGATGCTCGCCGCCGATCTCACCGGCACCAAGTATTGGAAGAACAGTGATCTTAACTGACCGCCGAGGGCAAAGGTAACCCGAACGCCGGCGTCAGCGCTCGTGCGGGCCGCGGATTACACCGGCCGCACGAGCGCTACCTAGTGGAATTCCCCCTAACTCATTCGCCGATTCAGCTTTTGCGCATGACATAGAAGTTGTTCTGGAAATCATGCTCGAGCCGCTCAACGGAGACCTCGCCGAATCCCGCGTCACCCAGCATCTGCACGGCAAGCTCTTCGCCCCACATGGTTCCCAGTCCGGCCCCGCCCTGTGCGAGCGAGACGGTCATGCAGTGCATGGTCGATATGGTGTACAGCAAGGGGCCGATCGGGTGCTCCAGGTTCTGCTCCAACATCGACGACGCACGAATGTCCTGCATCAGGAACACGCCACCCGGTTTCAGCGTCTTGTAGATGCCGTTGAGTACGTTCTGTGGTGTCGACTGGTCGTGTATGGCATCGAACGCCGTGACCCAGTCGAAGGCCTCCGCTTCGGCCCGCTGATCGAATCCGGTCAGGTCGATCTGCACGAAG
>JAHEIA010000557.1 GCA_024639625.1 Chromatiales bacterium | reverse complement strand
GGCTCGGCGACGAGCGCTAGGCCACTCCGCTGCGCAAGGTCACCCGGTGCTTTGCAGCTCGGCCTCTAGCCACTTGCGCAGGCGGTTCGAATCACCGAAGGGCGTCAGCTTGCCGTACGAATTCAGCAGCACGATATAGAGTGTTCGATGGGCAATCGATGCCTTCATTACCAGGCAGCGGCCGGACTCGTTGATATATCCGGTCTTGCTGAGTTCGATATCCCAGGCCGAATTCTTCAGTAGCCGGTTGGTGTTGACGTAGCGCAGGCTGCCGCGGTTGCGATACGGTTGGACCTCGGCCGAGCGGGTCGTAGTCGCCCGGCGGATGATTTCGTAGTCGTCCGCCGCGCGCAGCAGGCGCACCAGATCGCGTGCCGTAGAGCGGTTGCCTGCGTCGAGCCCGGTGCCATCCACGAACACGGTTCCACTCATGCCCAATGCCTCCGCCTTTCGGTTCATGCGGGCAACAAACTCTTTTGCTCCGCCGGCGAACGTCGTGCGGGTCAGCGCAGCCGCGGCGCGGTTCTCGGAAGACATCAGAGCCAACTGGAGCAGTTGGCGTCGGCTCAGGCGTGCCTTCTCGGATTGCAGGCGGGATCCGGTGAGCCGCAGCTGGTCCCTGTCGTCCTTACGGATCTTGATCTGTTCGTCTAGTGGCACGCCGGCATCGAGTACGACCATGGCGGTCATCAATTTGGTGATCGAGGCGATGGGGACCGCCTCTTCGGGCGCCTTGCCGTAGACCACGCGCCCGCGCTCGTCCATGACGATAACGTTAGCCGATCGCAGATTTAGCCGGCTGCGATTGAGTTCCTCCCAATGATTGGTGGGGACGGCGGATGCCTGCAGTTCCACGGTTGCGTGGGCAGAATGGTCGTCGGCATCAATCGCAGGGGCAGCGGGGGAGGCCAAGGCGCATTGGCTTAAAAAGGCCAGCGCGAGGGCGACGGTGAGTTGTTGTTCTTGCAATTCCGTCTCCTGGAATATTCGTCTCCGGGTACCTGTGAAATGATGCCGAAGCAAGGGTGGGAATTCAATCCGGTATATCCCTTATTCGATGTGTGGTGATGCGCATTCTCGGCGCTAAGATGATTTGTCGTCGGGCCGAAGCGTATAATGGGCGCCGCTCGCACCCCGCGTGCGGCGGTCGAGCAGGATCTACGAGCGGCCGCACACTCTAGCTCGCCTTGGCATTCCATCCAGGAACCTGACTCATTGTACCGAGAAGTCGAACAGCGCCTCGCGCGGATCGCGCGTCGCAGAATTGCGCCGCTGCTACGCAGCGGCAGCATTGGGCTGGAGAAGGAGAGCCTGCGGGTAGCTCCCACCGGGGGTATTGCGCTTACTCCGCATCCGTCGGTTCTCGGTTCCCCACTGACCCACCCCTACATCACCACCGACTATTCGGAGGCGCTCCTCGAATTCATCACGCCCCCGGAACGAGGCGTTACGGAGGCCCTCGGGTTCTTGCGCGATGTGCACAAGTTCGTCTATCAGCGAATGGGGGAGGAGACCCTGTGGGCGACGAGCATGCCTTGTATCCTCGCCGGCCCCGAGAACATTCCGATCGCCCGCTATGGCACCTCGAACCCGGGGATGATGAAGACCGTGTATAGGCGGGGTCTGGGGCATCGTTATGGCCGGTTGATGCAGGTGATCGCCGGTGTGCACTTCAATTACTCTCTACCCGAGGCATTCTGGACCGCCTACCAGGAGTTGGAAGGGGATCGAGAGACCCTGCAAGACTTCGTTTCCGCGTCCTACTTCAAACTGATTCGCAACCTGCAGCGGGTTGGCTGGATCATTCCCTTCCTGTTCGGAGCTTCTCCGGCCGTCTGCAAATCCTTCATGGGCGGCCAGCCGACCTCGCTGCCGGAATTCGACGAGAGCACCTATTACCAGCCGTATGCCACTTCTCTGCGGATGGGTGACATCGGCTACCAGAACAGCAAGGAGCTGGGGATTGGTGTCAAGGCCTGTTACGACAGTCTGGCGGCCTATGTCGAGAGCCTTACCCGCGCGATCGAGACGCGTTGTCCGGAATACGAAAAAATAGGTGTGTTGGTGAATGGGCAATACGAGCAACTGAACGCCAATATCCTGCAGATCGAGAATGAGTACTACAGTTCGGTGCGTCCGAAACAGGTCACCGAAGGCGACGAAAAGCCCAGCCTAGCCCTGCAACGCAGAGGCGTTCGTTACATAGAACTGCGGTCCCTCGACGTGAATGCCTTTCACCCGTTGGGCATCGAAGCTGCCCAGCTACACTTCCTCGAGGCCCTGGCCCTGTTTTGCCTATTCGCGGACAGCCCGCCGATCGGTCTGCAGGAACGCGCGGAGATCGACCGCAACCAAAGCGACGCGGCTCACCGCGGCAGGGATCCCAGGCTCTGCCTGGAACGCAACGGTGGC
>JAHEIA010000556.1 GCA_024639625.1 Chromatiales bacterium | reverse complement strand
CTCTGCGATCGGCAGGATACCGGCAAGGTTCTCCAGGATGAGCCCTCCGGGGCTGCTCTTGAGGCGATCGATATGGGTCGATATCGCACGTAGCGGCCGCACGATGAGATAAACCAACACCGGGAAAAGGGTCAACGCAAAAATGCCCAGGATAATGCTCAAGTTGAGAATCGAGCCGGACAGCAGGCCCGAGACAACCTCGTTCATCGGATTCTCACGCAGCCGGAAACGCAGCGCGGACTGCATCTGCTCCCAGCTCAGGGACGACTCGGGGCCGCGTTCAAAATCGATCGACTCGGGATCGGCATAGCGATAGGCCTGACTCTGGCGCATCCACGGCAGAAAACGGATACGCAGGCCGACATAGCCCAGTGGGTTGCGCCCGGCCCGGTCCGTCACGTCAGTTACCGGACGGAACACCAGCAGAGTCGGCTCCGCCTCGGAATAATCCACATAGGGAGGCGGCGGTGGAGTGGCCAGTCTTTCCGGCAGACTGCGGCCCTCGAGAATCGCCAGGACCCGGGCATCGACATCATAGATCTCGGCATCTGATGCGAAATCGGGCAGGACATTGGCGTTCATCATGCGCTGGTTACGCCAGTACGCGTAGTAGCGCGGGTTGCGCAGCTGCTGGCCGACCTCTTCCCAGCGTGCGAAGGCATCCGCCTGGTCCTCGGCCTCCTGCAGCAGCTGGTCCATCGCCGCCTTCACTTCCTTCTCCGCCGCCGCCAGGCTGGTGGCCTCCATGTCGGCGCGTATACGCTGAAACTCGCTGTAAGTGAATGCGCCATAACTGAGGAAAGCGAGCAGCACCAACGCCACCATGATCAGCGCGTAGTAACCGATCGATAAACCGCGCCGACCTTCACCCACGATTCGTCTCCATAACCACCTTCAGCACCTCATCCAGCAGTTCCGACGCGTGCGCCAGGTCGAGGAAATGATCCGCCCCGGGTATCGTCCGCAGCTCCACGCCTACCGCATCAGGCGCGCGCACCCAGTCCGTACCGACGCGCGCCTCTTCACCCCCGGAGATCAATGTCACCGGGGCCTCGACTGCCAGCAACATGCGCTGCAGGCGATCACGATCCCAGGCCAGGTAGGAACTGGAGGCTACCGCGGTGCTCGCGTATCTGGCGCAGTGGCCAAGTCGGTAGAAGCCAATACTGTCTGCATCTCCGGCCGCCACGGGGTCTGCCGGGCCGGTAATATCGGGTGCGCCGGTCGGTCCCTGCCGGAACGCCTTCGTACCCACAAGCAGGACCCGGTCGACCGGGGCCTCGCGGGCGTCCAGCATGGCCGCGACCTGGATAGCGCCAACACCCTGGCCGATGATTACCGGGGCCTTGCCTGCGCGGCCGGCAAGCCACCGTGTCCAGGTGCTCAACTCGGTGACGTCCTGTTGCAGGGTGTGGGTATGAATGGCCTCGCAGGCAAGACTCTGGCGGCGGCGGTTCAGGCCCAGCGAGAGTGTCGGGGTCAACACGCTGTAACCCTCATCGGCCAACGCCTCGGCGAGGCGGCGCACGGCAGGAAATTCTCGTGTCTGCAGAAACCCGTGCAGGACGAGTACCGCCGGCATATCGGCCGCACCGGGCCAGTAATCTGCCTCCGCAACCCGATCCGGGGCAAGCGCCAACTCCATCCGCGCACTACCTGCCAGGGCTGCCGCCGGCAAAGCGGTGACTAGCAACCAGACCAACGAGGCAGTTACACGCACCAGCTCTCCCTAAGCATCAAGAATATTACGTAAGCCGCTAAAAGGTAGCTTATTTTTCTCGGTGATAGCAACAACTAAATTTCCCAGAACGGGAACCTGTTTCCGTTGAGCGGACTAAGCGCAGGTGCACAATAGAGAATTGGGAAATACGGGGTCGCGGAATCCGGCCGATTCCGGGTCCGTCTGAGCGTCTATTCGGCCGGCCGGGCCAACTCAGTCACACACGTCATTTGGTTTGCTCACGTCATCCGACACGTCGCTGGTGTCCGGCCCCTGGCTGAAGAGCCGGTAGCGCTGGCACGCCGTGGGAGCCGCGGCTAGTCGCTGATAACGATAGATACCACCCCAGGGATCCTCCCAGCGCTGGCTGCCGGCAGGTGTGGGGGCCAGGTTACCGAGAACCAACCTGCCGCCGGTGCCGAGATACACGCCAAGCTCCGTGTTCGCGTAACTCGCCGGTTCCAGCGCCGCCAAATCGTTGTCCGAAGCGAGGTCATCGAGGATGAGCTGAATCTGGCCGATGTCCTTTTGCGCCGCACCGTAGCGCGCCTCGAGGACGTATCCGTCGTACATCGGGATGGCGATCGCCGCGATGATTGCCAGTATCGCCACCGCAATCATGATCTCGACGAGGGTGAATCCAGTTTGTCGGCCAGTTCCCATTGCAGTATCTCCGTTGATTCCCGCGAACCAGGGTCGTCCGCAGCGGGGGCACGC
>JAHEIA010000140.1:2820-7870 GCA_024639625.1 Chromatiales bacterium | reverse complement strand
TAGGCCCCTTCGGCGTAGCGAGTTACCATTTCCGCACGCACCATCTCCGCGGCATAGGGTGCCTCGACCTCGGTTGCGGCGGCATACAGTTGAGCCGTCAGAGGCGCCGCCAGACTTTCGTCATAGCTCTCCTGGTTGATATACCCGAGACGGTGCATGCGCCCTAGTACATAATCGCGCCTTAGCTTGGCGCGCTCCGGATCGGCAATCGGATTAAACCGCGACGGGGCCTTGGGCAGTCCCGCGATCATCGCCAGCTGGGCGAGACTAAGCTCTTCGAGCGGTTTCCCGTAATACACTCGAGCTGCAGCACCGACCCCATAGGCTCGATTTCCGAGATAGATCTTGTTCAGGTAAAGCGTCAGGATTTCCTCTTTGCTGAGTTCTTGTTCAATCCTAAGAGCGAGCAGGATCTCATTCAGCTTACGCGTGAAGGTCTTTTCCCGGGTAAGAAAAAAATTGCGCGCGACCTGCATGGTGATCGTGCTGCCGCCTTGGCGGCGCTCTCCGGTGATCGCCAACTGAAACGCGGCGCGGATCAGGCCCTGGTAGTCAACGCCGGGATGCTCAAAAAAGCGGTCGTCTTCCGCCGCAAGAATCGCCTCCACCAGCCGCTCGGGAACCTCGCCGAAGGTGAGCGGGTCGCGGCGTTTTTCGCCGAATTCAGCGATCAGCTTTGCATCGCTGGTATACACCCGCAACGGGACCTGGAGGCGGACCTCACGCAGTTCTTCGATCGATGGCAGTCTCGGTTCGAGGTACAAATACAGGGCGAGCAGAGCGATGCTGGCTAAGAACAAGCCGGTAAATATGAGCGCGAACAGATTCCTGATTAGTTTCCCAAGCCAACTCATGAGCAGTGTCACATTTTCAACCACAAGTGGTATGTTTCTATATTTAGCAGCACTATACTACAAAAACGGTGGAATCCCCCCCGATTCGCCGGAAAAAGCGCTTCACAAGAATTTCAATAACTGCTATATAGTTAAGGGCGCAAATTAAAGAAAAACATACAACCGCATACGCTTTATTTTGCGGTTTGCGCCCAAAGAACAAAAAGGGGATAAGAACTTGTTCTGGGGATCAAGAAAGCCTGCCTTGGTAGGGATCGACGTCAGCTCGACAGCGGTAAAACTGCTTGAGCTGAGCAAATCCTCTGGTCGGGTGGCGAGCCAACACCGTGTGGAAAGCTACGCGGTCGAGCCTCTGCCAGCGAACGCTGTGGTCGAAAATAACATCGCCGACGTCGGCGCGGTCGGAGAAGCGATCCGCTCTGCGCTCAAGCGATCGGGCAGCAAGGCGAAGCGCGCTGCGCTCGCGGTGTCTGGCTCCGCGGTCATCACCAAGGTTATCTCCATGCCTGCCTCGCTCTCCGACAGGGAGATGGAGGATCAGATCGAGCTGGAAGCCGATCAATATATCCCCTATCCCCTGGAAGAGGTCAATCTCGACTTCCAAAAGCTGGGTCCATCGCAGGCCAATCCTGACATGATGGACATTCTGTTGGCCGCATCGCGCAGCGAGAATGTGGATGACCGTGTCGCGGCACTGGAAGTCGCCGGGTTGACCGCGGCTGTGGTCGACATCGAAGCCTACGCGATGGAAAGCGCCTGCCGCCTGCTGGGCGATCAGCTGCCGGATAGCGGACGCGATCAGACGATCGCGGTGGCCGATGTCGGGGCCGCTACGACCACCCTGCATGTGCTGCATGACCTGCGTATCGTCTACACTCGCGAGCAAAACTTCGGCGGCCGATTGTTGACTGAAGAAATCCAGCGCCGCTATGGGCTTTCGTACGAAGAGGCGGGTATGGCCAAGCGCCAGGGCGGTCTGCCGGATAATTACGCGCCCGAGGTGCTGGAGCCGTTCAAAGAGGCCATGGCTCAACAGATCAGCCGCTCGCTGCAATTCTTCTTTTCCTCCAGTGCGTTCAATAGCATCGATCATATCGTAATGGCGGGTGGAAGCTCTTCGATCTCCGGGGTTGACGACGCCGTAGAGGAGCGCGTGGGTGTGCCTGCGATCATCGCCAACCCTTTCGCCGAGATGTCGCTCTCGTCCCGAATAAAGGCACAGAAGCTGAGCAGCGATGCTCCCGCCATGATGATCGCCTGTGGGCTGGCGCTAAGGAGTTTCGACTAGATGGCTAACATCAACCTTCTACCGTGGCGAGAGGAGCTGCGGAGCAAGCGGCAGCGGGAATTCCTGACGTTGCTTGGTGCCGGCGCACTATTGACGGCGCTGGCGATGCTCTACGTCCACTTTTTCATCAACGGCCTGATCGACGACCAGAATTCGCGCAATAGTTTCCTGCGCCAGGAGATCGCGATCGTAGACAAAGCGATCAAAGAGATCGATGCCCTGGAGGAAACGAAGGAAAAGCTCCTTGCGAGAATGGAAATCATCCAGCGGCTGCAGACTAGCCGGCCCGAGATTGTCCATCTGTTTGACGAACTGGTGGAGACCGTCCCGGAAGGCGTTTATCTGACCAAGCTGGAGCAGAAGGGGCCGACGTTGCGGTTGACCGGGCGGGCCGAGTCCAATGCGCGGGTTTCCGCCTACATGAGGAACATCGATACCTCACCATGGATCGGCGAATCGGACCTGAAGGTGATCGAAAACAAGGAAAAAACGGAGACCGGGCTCAGCCATTTTGATCTTCAAGCGAGGCAAATCTCCAAGGTGTCGGGAGACCAAGGGCCGTGAATCTACAACAACTGAACGAGCTTGACTTTAGTAACGTCGGCGATTGGCCGGTTGCGATAAAAACGATCGCCGTGATCATCGTGTGCGCGGTAGTTGTTACTGCCGGGTACTACCTCGATACCAAGGATCAGCTGGCTGCGCTGGAAAAAGTGCAGGCCCAAGAGCTGGGTCTGCGAAGCGAGTTCGAGCAGAAACAAGCGAAGGCAGCCAGGCTTGAAGACTACAAGATCCAGTTGGAAGAGATGAAGCAATCCTTCGGCGCGATGCTGAGGCAGCTTCCGGACAAGACTGAGGTCGCTGCGCTTCTGGTTGACGTTTCGCAGACCGGCCTGGCCTCCGGCTTAGAATTCGAGTTGTTTCAACCCATGGGGGAGATCCCGCAAGAATTTTATGCCGAGTTGCCGATCAAGTTGAAAGTCAAGGGGAAATACGAAGAGTTCGGCGAATTCGTAAGCGGTCTCGCCGCCCTGCCGAGGATCGTCACCATCCACGATGTGGTGATCGAGCCGCGCAACGAAGGCGAGATGCTGTTGGAAGCGACGGCGAAAACTTACCGCTATCTGGACGAGGAGGTCAGCCAATGAACCGCTGCGCCAGACTGCTGCCCGCATCTTTCGCCAGCCTGCTGTGCGGAATTTTGGTGAGCGGCTGCGGCGCGCACGACGTGACTAGCGATCTGCGGGCCTATGTTGCCGAAGTCAAGTCACGCCCGAAGGCGCCGCTCGAACCACTCCCGGAAATTGCACAGGTCGACACCTTCGTCTATGTCCACGGTGACCGGAGAGATCCGTTCGCCCCCACGGAATCGACCACCGAGGAATCCCTGGAGGCGGGTAGTGGAGTATCGCCCGATCCCTATCGCCGCAAAGAAGACTTAGAGGCCTTCCCTCTGGATGCGCTCCGGATGGTGGGTACGCTGGCGAAGAACAACTCGCTATGGGGTCTGGTGACGTCGTCGGACGGTATCCTGCATCGCGTGCAGGCAGGCAATTACATGGGCAAGAATCACGGCCAGATCACTGAGATCACGGACACAGATATCCAGTTGACCGAGATCATATCGAATGGGCAAGGAGGCTACCTGGAACGGCAAGCCTCGGTAGCGCTGAGCGAATAACCCGGGAGAGCAAAATGTATAACAAGTCACATCGTATTGGGGGCGCTCGAGTTCTCTCTGCAAGGATGGGACGCATAGGTCGATCTGTTTTCTTGGCTGCTGTCGCGTGCCTCGGGCTATTGCTTGCGCCAGTTACCGCCTCGGTGGCCGCAAATGCGTTGCAAGAAGTCTCGTTCGCGGCCCTTCCCGGAGGCGCCGTTCAAATCATACTCACACTGGAATCGGCCCCTAGCGAGCCTAACAGCTTCACCATCGACACGCCCGCGCGCATTGTTCTCGATTTCCCGGATACGCAGAGCGGTTTAGCGAAAAAGAATCAGTCGATTGGCGTAGGAATGGTGCAGAGCCTGACGGCCCTGGAGGCGGGAGATCTGACGCGCGTGGTCGTCAATCTGGTACAGCCTGTTCCGCACTCGTTGGAAATCCGGGATCGCCAGGTAATCGTCACCGTGCAGGAGACGCAGAGCGCTGCGGTTGAAGTGGAGACCGCCGGGGCCCCCCCTCCTCGCAAGACCGCTGCGGGCGGCGGACAAGGTATCCGCAATATCGACTTCCGCCGCGGCACCGAGGGCCAGGGGTTGGTGGTCGTTACTCTCGGCGATCCGTCCACCGTGGTGGACGTAAGTGAGCGTGGGACCAAGGTGCAGGTGGAGTTCCTGGATACCCGTCTTCCGCCCGAACTCATGCAACGCCTGGACGTGACCGATTTTGCCACTCCGGTGAGCCTGGTGGAGACCCGGCCGGACGGGCGCAATGTGCGCATGGAGATCAGTGCCGAGGGGACCTTCGATTACATGGCCTATCAAGCCGAGCATATTTTCACGGTAGAATTTCGGCCGCTTTCGAAACAGCAGCAGGAGGCGCTGAAGAAAGATAAAGATGTGTACACCGGTGAGCGGCTGTCGCTCAATTTCCAGGACATCGAGGTGCGGGCTGTCCTTCAGTTGCTCGCCGACTTCACCGGCCTGAATCTTGTGACCTCGGATACGGTAACCGGCACCGTGACGCTGCGGCTGAAGAATGTGCCTTGGGACCAGGCCCTGGATATCATCCTCAAGACCAAGGGTCTTTCCATGCGCCAGACCGACAATGTGATGCTGGTGGCCCCCACGGAAGAGATCGCGGCACGGGAGAAACTCGAGCTCGAGTCGCAGCAGCAGATCGAGGAATTGGCCCCGCTGAAATCGGAGTACATCCAGATCAACTATGCCAAGGCCGAGAGCTTGG
>JAHEIA010000140.1:0-2810 GCA_024639625.1 Chromatiales bacterium | reverse complement strand
TGAAGTCGGAGGACAACCCACTGTTGACGCCGGAGCGCGGCAATGTTTCTTTTGATGCTCGCACCAATACCCTGCTGGTACAGGACACCGCGGCCAAGCTCGAGGAAATCCGCCGCTTGATCGAGGCCCTCGACATCCCGATCCGCCAAGTGCTGATAGAGTCCCGAGTCGTCATCGCGACCAACGACTTTGCGAAAGATCTGGGGGTGCGTTTCGGCTTCAACCGGGGAAATACCTGGAGTGACGGCCACTATGCCGTAGTTGCCGGCGGGCAGCCGGGGCACACCAGCGGGACCGCCGGCTTGGCGCCGGGCATTGAGAACCCGGACGGCAGTGGTGCCGAGGGCCTGTTGGTGAATCTGCCGAAGACCTTGGGCGACTTGCGTGGCGGTTCATTCAACTTCATCGTCGGCAAGCTGGGTTCCTGGCTGCTGCAGTTGGAGCTATCCGCCATGCAGAGAGAGGGCAAGGGCGAGATCATCTCCAGCCCCAAGGTGATCACCTCGGACCAGAACAAGGCGACCATCAAGCAGGGCCTGGAGATCCCTTATCAGTCCTCTTCCCTGAATACTGGGACCAATGTCCAATTCAAAGACGCGGTGCTGCAACTTGACGTCACTCCGCACATCACGCCGGACGATCGAATCATCATGGATCTGGCCATCAACAAAGATACAGCGGATTTCTCCCGCTCCGTGTTGGGCCAGCCACCGATCGATACGCGCTCCGTAGACACCACGGTGTTGGTGGATAACGGCGAAACTGTGGTGCTCGGCGGCGTGTTCGAGCGTCAAAAAACCCAAAACACGGAGAAGATCCCCTTCTTCGGTGACCTCCCCTACGTCGGTTTTCTCTTTAAGAGCACATTCGAAGAAGACGCGAACCGCGAGTTGCTGTTCTTCATCACGCCGAGGATCCTCAAGGAAACCCTCGGCGCACGTTGACCTGACACGCAATCCGGTACACTAAGGCGCGCTTCCAAGCGCGCCTTTTTTCTTGCCACCGATGTTCCCGCACTTGCACGCATATTAGAAATCTGGCATACCCTTATCTCATGAAGCGATGGGTCAATATTTTTCTCGTAGGCCCGATGGGCGCCGGTAAGACGACCATCGGGCGGCAGCTTGCGACAGCGTTGAAGCTCGACTTCGAAGACAGTGATCGCGAGATTCAACGCCGAACGGGCGTTGATATCCCGGTAATCTTCGAGTACGAGGGGGAAGAAGGATTCCGGGTGCGCGAGCAGAAGGTCATCGAGGAACTGACTCAGCGCGAGGGCATCGTGCTGGCGACCGGGGGCGGAGCGATCCTGAGTGAGGACAATCGGCGTTGCCTGGCCTCGCGCGGTATCGTGGTCTACCTCTACTGTAGCCCCGAGCAACAATTCGAACGCACCGCGCGGGACCGCAACCGGCCGCTGTTGCAGACCGAGGATCCGTTGGAACGATTGCGTGGCTTGATGGAGGTGCGGGATCCCTTGTACCGCTCGACGGCGGATATCGTCGTGTCGACGGAAAAGCGCAGTGCCTCTTCCGTGAGCCGCGAGATCCGGGAACTGCTGGAGGCGGGACGGGTATGAGCGGCCGCCACACCGCGCTCGCTCGTTCGGCGCACCCGGCAGCGGTGGGAGGCGCCCTATTATGACGCGAACGCTGCAGGTCGATCTTGGCGCGCGCAGTTACCCGATCTACATCGGCAGCGGCCTGTTAAGCGATGTCGAGGTGTACCGTCCGCATCTGATCTCACAGCAGGTGATGATCGTCAGCAACGATACGGTGGCCCCATTGTACCTGGACGTGGTCGGGGCGACCCTGGCCGAATATGAAACCCGGTCTGTGATTCTTCCGGACGGGGAGGAATACAAGACGCTGGATATTTGGAACCGGATTTTCGATGCGCTGCTCGGCGCGCGCTTCAACCGTCGCTGTACGCTCGTCGCGTTGGGCGGCGGTGTGATCGGTGATATGGCTGGTTTTGCCGCGGCCTGTTATCAGAGGGGGGTCGCTTTCCTGCAGCTGCCGACAACACTACTAGCGCAGGTGGATTCCTCGGTCGGCGGGAAGACCGGGGTCAATCACCGGTCTGGGAAAAACATGATCGGTGCCTTTCATCAGCCGCGCTGCGTGATCGCCGACACGGATACGTTGCGCACCTTGGATAGCCGTCAGCTGTCCGCCGGAATCGCGGAAGTCATCAAATATGGTTTGATCAATGACGCCGATTTCTTTTCCTGGCTGGAAGAACACATGGACCGCTTGCTGCAGCGAGAGCCAGCGGCGCTTGCCTATGCGATCGAAAGATCCTGTCGGGACAAAGCCCAGGTGGTGGCGGCGGATGAATTGGAAGCGGGTCAGAGGGCGCTGCTCAATTTAGGCCATACTTTCGGCCATGCGATCGAAACCGGTATGGGCTACGGGGAATGGCTGCACGGCGAGGCAGTGGCGGCGGGGACCTGCATCGCTGCGCGCTTTTCCCATGATCTGGGTTGGCTTGCCGACCAGCAAGTGGCGCGCATTCATCGCTTGTTCGAGCGGGCCAAGCTGCCGACTCTGGCGCCGCGATCACTCGGCACCAAGCGCATCCTCGAGCTGATGGCGGTGGACAAGAAGGTCGTCGCAGGGCGCTTGCGCCTCGTGCTGCTAAAAGGGATCGGGAACGCGGTTGTGACTGACAATTTCGATCATGCGCGGTTGCTGCGCGTACTGGATCGTTGCCGTTAGACGGGGGATACCGAGTCATTCTGCGGCCGTTTCTTGTCTCCCCAACAACCGCTTCGAGTGTTTGTGAGCCCCCCCTTGCGCAGATTCGCT
>JAHEIA010000555.1 GCA_024639625.1 Chromatiales bacterium | reverse complement strand
CGAGTAACCCGCGCGGTTCGATCGTCCTCCCGCAGCCAGCGGAGCGTAGGCAATCCACAGCAAGAAAACGGACGCATCGATCCCAGGGGGCCTGCCGCGTCAACCGCTAGGTTTGGATCGGCGCGTCGGCCGAGCTGTGGCGCGTGGCGTCGCCGGCCCGCTCCGCGGTTCCCGATCCGACACCCAAACAAAGCGGGCCGAGACCTTCACCCGGCGTCCCGGGTCTCCGTTATTCGTCGTGTGCAAAACCCTTGATGATGTAGCCGCCTGACTTTTCGTCGAACTGAAGCTCCAGCAGGTTGCGTGTCTGTGCTTCTTCCAAGAGTTTGGCGAAGCTGCGAAAGCCATGGTAGGTCTCGCTGAACCCCGGTTTGCGGCGTTTCAGCGCCTGCTTGACCATGGATCCCCAGACCTTCTCCTCTTCGCCCCGCTCCTCGAACAGAGCCTGAACGGTTGCCAGCACCAGATCTACCGCCTCCTGGCGCTTTTCGTCTTCGGTCTGGGCCTTGGTTCTGCGTCCGGCCTTCTTAGCCACCGTCTTGCGTTTCGCACGGAGTTGCTTTTCCGCTTCGCGGACCAGGTCGTCGTAAAAAATGAACTCGTCGCAGTTCCCGATCAGAAGATCCGAGGTTGACTGTTTCACCCCGACGCCGATGACGACCTTGTTGTTTTCCCGCAGCTTGCTCACCAATGCAGAAAAATCCGAGTCACCACTTACGATGACGAATGTATCGACGTGCGACTTCGTGTAACAGAGATCCAATGCATCGACTACCATTCGGATGTCTGCGGAGTTCTTGCCCGACTGGCGGACGTGCGGGATCTCTATCAGTTCGAAAGCCGCCTCGTGCATCGCGGCCTTGAATTCCTTGTAACGCTCCCAGTCACAATAGGCCTTTTTGACCACAATATTTCCCTTGAGGAGCAGGCGCTCGAGCACCTTTTGGATATCGAAGGCCGCATACTTCGCGTCACGCACGCCAAGCGCCACGTTCTCGAAATCGCAGAATACCGCCATGTTTTGCGTCTTGGGTTTCCCGTTCATATCTCTCCCTTGTCCGGCTCGCGGCTCCGCACTCTCGGATCATCCGCCGAACATGATTGTTGCGTTGCTACCAGGCGAGCGAACCCGCGCAGCCGCGCCCGTCCCGCAAATCCGCCCCCCTATTCCGCGCCGCGCGCGCCTCTGCCGGATGCCACCTCCGCCTTCCAGCAACGGTCCCAATAGGGTACGCCGGCAAAGCGTTGCGCCAGGTAGTCGACGAGCGCGCGGACGCGTCGCGACAGATGGCGGGTCTGGGGGTAAAGCGCATACGCATTCAGCGTCGGCCACTGATAGTCGGTCAACACGGGAACCAGCAAACCCTGCTCGATCGCCTGGTAGACGATGAAGCTCGGCTCCATGATAACCCCCTGTCCGGCGATCGCCGCATCGCGCAGAAAATCCCCGTTGCTCGAGCGCAACCGGACGTGCGGTTGGATCGATCGTGGTTCACCGCTTGCCCCCGTATACGACCAAGTTTCGGGGGTCGGTGCGTTGCTGTACACCAAACAGGGGTGCTCGCGCAGATCCGGCGGGGTACCGGGGGCCCCGTACTGCGCCAGGTACCCAGGGCTCGCGCAGACCAGATGATTCACCACAGCCAGGCGCCGGGCGATCAGGCTGGAGTCAGAAAGCCGGGCGATGCGGATCGCAGCATCGAATCCCTCTTGCACCAAATCCACCTGGCGGTCGTTGAAATCCAGCTCGAATCGCACACCGGGGTGTTCCTGCATGAAGTCGATGATCGCCGGACCCAGGTGCAACAAACCGAAAGATAGCGGAACCGCGATCCGCAACGCACCTCTGAGCTCTGCATGCTCCTCGGTTACCGCAAGCTCCGCCTCGTCTACATCCGCGAGGATTCGCACACAGCGTTCGTAGAAACTGCGCCCGGTCGCAGTCAGGTTGATGCGCCGTGTCGTGCGCTGCAGAAGCTGCACGCCGAGCCGGCTTTCCAGGTCGCTGAGTCGGCGACTCGCTACCGACTTGGCAACGCGCATCCGCTCGGCCGCCCCACTGATGCTGCCCGCTTCGACAATGCGGACAAAGGTCTGAATCTCCTGGAATCGGTCCATTTGTTGCGCATTCAAGAACAAAGTTTTCCCGGATCATATCTTTTCTCTTTCCCGATCAAAACCCATTCTTTCCCTGACGAGGCGCTATTTGCCGGATCGCGACAACGATCGACTCCATGATCGAGCGCCGCCTCGCAGCAATTTCTGCCGGCGGGCCCACAGATCCCGCCCCGTTTGCCAGGGAGCAAGCCCATGAGTACACGCAGTGTCATTCAAATCGTACCCGCTGCCGCCGTGTCGGAGGGGGCCGGCGTGACGGTCCACCGCAGTATAGGCACACCCGCCAGGCGCAACCTCGACCCGTTCTTGCTGCTCGATCA
>JAHEIA010000554.1 GCA_024639625.1 Chromatiales bacterium | reverse complement strand
CGATGGGTGCCTTCGGGTCGAGGATCACCGCCGCGGCGAGCACCGGCCCCGCGAGCGGGCCGCGCCCGGCCTCGTCGACCCCCGCGATGATGCGTAGCGTCATCCCCGTCCCTCCACGCCCGCGAGGGTGAGCAGCGCCGTAGCGGCGCTGCGGGCCGCGTCGCGGCGCAGTCCTCGATGCAGCGCATGGAATTCTTTCTGCAGCGCCTGTCTCCGGTCGCGATCGTTTAGCAGCTCGAGCAATTCCCGGCCCATCGCCGATGGCGTGCATTCGCCCTGTTTGAATTCCGGCACCAGACGCCCGCCCGCCAGCAGGTTCGGCAATGCGATATGCGGCACTTTTACCAGCTTCAGGTGCTTGGCCAGGAAATAGGTGACCGGGTGCAGCCGATAGGCTACCACCATGGGCCTCTTGATCAACATGGCCTCCAGGGTCGCCGTGCCCGAGGCGATCAACGCAACCTCCGAGGCGGCGAGCGCATCCCGGCTGTGGCCCTCGATCAGCGTGACGGGTAGCGCGACCCCGGCCCTGGCGCGAGCGCGCTCGAATACCTCACGCGTCACTGCGTTGACCAAAGGTACCACCCAATGCAAACCCGGTTCACGCTCCGCACACCAGGCAGCGGTCTCGAGAAACAGTCTGCCATGGCGCTCGACCTCGCCCGTTCTGCTTCCCGGCAACAGGGCGAGAACGCGCGCGTCTTCCGGCAGCCCCAAGCGTCGGCGCGCCGCCGACGAGTCGCATTTATCGGGTAGTTCGTCGGCCAACGGATGCCCCACATACAGCGCTGGAAGACCGCGTTCGACCAGAAAGCGCTCCTCGAACGGCAGGATACTCAGCAGCAGATCGACGGCTCGGGCGATCTTCTTCACCCTCCCTGGGCGCCAGGCCCAGACGCTGGGGCTGACATAGTGCGCGGTACGAATCCCCGCCGCGCGCAGCCTCGTCTCCAGACCCAGATTGAAGTCCGGAGCGTCGATACCGACGAAGAGGTCCGGACGGCTGTCACGAAAATGCCGTTCCAGCCGGTGGCGGATGCGGATGATCTCCGGAAGATGCCGCACAACCTCGACCAGACCCATCACCGAAAGGCGCTCCATCGGCAGCAAGCTGCGGCAACCCTGCGCGATCATCTCCGGCCCACCTACGCCTTCGAATTCAAGATCGGGAAACTGCTCCCGCATCGCGCGCATCAGCCGGGCTCCGAGCAAATCACCGGAGGCCTCGTTGGCAACGATCCCCACTCGTAGCATCAGATCAGCAGCCGCTCCAAGTCCGCTCCCCAGCACCGCCTGGCAGTGGGATATACATCGAGGAGGTTACACCCCCACCCTAGCCCTCTCCCTCGAGGGAGAGGGAATCGTCATCGATACCTCCGTCTATGTTGCGTCGCTGCTGTCGGGCAGGCCGGCTCGGGGCGAGAAGCGCGAGGAACCCGCGGGGCAGGCCAATCCGGCGGTCTTCTCTTCGGGCGCGAGAACCCGATGCAAACAGCGGATGGCGTCAGCCACGCAAATGCCGGGCCTGAAGAACCGAATGGCCCTGCGGTCAGTCCCTAAAGTCCCGAGCGGTGCACATGATGTTCGCGTTCGCCACGACTTTGCCGTCGACCTTCGCCTCGCCGGAGAACATCCAAATCCCCCGCTTGCTGCCCTTCATCTCGACCTCGAGCACCAACTGGTCGCCAGGCTCGACCTTGCGACGGAACCGGGCGTTGTCAATGCCGACGAAGTAATACAGCGTGTCCTTGTTCGCTTTATCCGGATTGGATTCCATTCCGAGCAAACCGGTTGCCTGGGCCAGGGCTTCGACGATCAGCACCCCCGGCATGACCGGGCGCTGCGGGAAATGGCCGGCGAAAAAAGGCTCGTTGATGGTAACGTTCTTGATCGCCACCAGCCGCTTGTTGGGCTCGAACTCCAGCACCCGGTCGATGAGGAGGAAAGGGAAGCGGTGCGGCAACAGCGACAGCACCTTGGTGATATCCATGGTCGTCAAAATCTTTCTCCCTACCAGGTGAATGGGAATTCAGCTTGCGGATCGCCGTCAGTCGTCGCTCGGCTCGCCGGACGCGGCGTTTATCCCCAGCGCGGACAGCGCCTTTTCGAGCGCCTTGATTCGCCGCATCATCTCGTCCAGGTGGCGAAAACGCGCGATGTTCTTCCGCCAATCCCGATTCGGGCCCGCAGGCACATTGCCACTGTAATATCCGGCTTGCGGAAAGGAACGAGTCACCAGGGACTGGCCGGAAAAATGCACGTTGTCGCCGATTTCGAGATGCCCCGCCAGCCCTACACCACCGCCCAGCGTGCAGTACGCACCGACCCGAGTCGAACCCGAGATGCCGGTGCAGGCAGCGATGGCCGTATGCTTGCCGATTTCTACGTTGTGTGCAATCTGGATCTGGTTATCCAGCTTCACCCCGTCGTGGATGACGGTATCC
>JAHEIA010000139.1 GCA_024639625.1 Chromatiales bacterium | reverse complement strand
CAGATGCTGCAGGTCGCTTGCGCCGTAGCGATAGCTCGGCAGCGACAGGCGCTTCACCCGTTCGGTAAGGCTCCAAGTCATGATCGCCGCCTCTATTACCGCGTTGACCTTGCCGAGGTCCGTGCTCTTGGCGATGCGAAGAGACAGTTCACGAGGTATCTGCATGGGGCGATCCGATACGTGGAGTGGTCGGGGAGGTTCTTGGACGGTGTCATTTAGCTTATCATCTTGTGGCGGCAAGGACGGTTTGCGCTAGTCTTGAGGTGAATTGGGAAGAGCTGCCATGAGTCAAAAACATGCACGCGTTATCGAAGGCATTTTCGCGGATCCTGCAAGTGGCAACATCCACTGGCGGGAGGTCGAGTCTTTGTTGAAACACCTTGGTGCAACCTTGGAGTCTCCGCGCGGGGCGCGCGTACGGGTCGTTCTGAACGGAGTCGAGGGCACACTCCATCGGCCGCACCACAGCGGGCTTTGCAGCAAACAGGATATCCGGCACCTGCGAGAGTATCTCGCAGCCGCGGGTATCAAGCCAGGTGCGAGCTAAGGCGCCTTCATCGTGCGCGGCTAGCAGTTTGCGTTGGGCGGCCAGGAACGCGTTCTTCACGGAGACTTGGCCCCATCGTTCAGACAGTGGATCCCGGGCGGCCTACTGATTGCCTAGACCATGGCCTAGACGGATTGGCGGCGCCTTAGGGGGGCGGAGGAATATCCTGTTGCAGCGTGAGGAACTCTTCAGTCGTTTCGGCTTCTATCGCTTCGTGATGGAGTCCAATGCCTTGCTCCACCGAGAAGCGGCTGCGGCGCTGCGGGCGGCATTGCGACCGCTGGTCTCCCGCGCGCCCGGTGACGAACCCCTGGCGGTTCTGGATCTCGCCTGCGGGGGTTGGCCGGAAACTGTTGCCGAGACCATGGCGTCCTTCCCAGACCAGACCTTTCACTACACGGGCATCGACATCAATCCGGATCAGGTGGCGTCGGCCGGCGAGACCTTTGCCTTTCCCGCGAATGTCCCGGTGGTACGGATCATCGAGGGTAATGCGTGGGATCTGCCGCCCTTGGGGCTATCCGGTAGCTATATGCTGGTATTCAGCGGGATGAATCTGCATCACGGGACGCCCGATGAGATCTCCTTCCTTGCGCACCAGCTCCGGCCGCTTTTGCAGCCGGGCGGATTGTTCTTCAGTCATGATGTCTACCGGCCTGATAACCGGGCTTATCGAAGGCGTCCGGAGGTAAATCCGGACGATCCGCAGGAGTCCATGGCGCTGGTCCATCCGCAACGTTTGCTGGAGGCGAACCTCGGCGCGCCTCGGGTCCGTGAGGATCGAGACGCCGTTGATCCGGCGTGGCGCTTGGATTATATCGAGCGTATGCGCCGTCTCTTGATCGAGTGTGGCGCTGAGCACTTCGGCGTGGAGAGCACCGCGCAGCACATGCGGCAAAGGGACTTTCCGGTATCGGTCACTGAGTTCGGTTCCATCTTCGAACGATTCGGTTACCAGGTGCGGACCCGCCGCTACGACGAGAGCGATGGTCCGCTGGGCCCTTATGTGGCGGATTGTTACGCGACCCTGCCTGCTGGGAAACCGGTCTTGGCGGTGAACGAATCGCGGTGACAGGAGATTTTTTCGCAGTGTGCGATCGGGGAGCTCCCGCTTGCGGTGCGCGCCTCCCTGTCGGTTTTCGCAAGAAACCGCTACAGTTGTTCGCGACCGGATCCAACGCAGCCGCAGCGCGAGGACAAAACCATGGCGCATCTAATTCCGCATTATATCGATGGACAAAGGGTTCCGTCGTCCGGTGGGCGGTTGGGTGACGTGTTCAACCCCGCCACAGGGCGGGTCTCTGGCCAGGTCCCTTTCGCCGATGCCGCCGAGGCCGGGCGAGCGGTAGAGGCCGCGGCCGCGGCGTTTCCCGATTGGCGGGATACGCCGCCGTTGCATCGCGCCCGGATCATGTTCCGCTTCAAGGAATTGATGGATGCGCACCTCGATGAGTTGACCCGGCTGGTATCGCGCGAGCATGGCAAGATCCACAGCGATGCCCGAGGCTCCGTGATTCGCGGGCTGGAGGTGGTTGAGTTCGCCTGTGGTGCGCCGCACCTGCTCAAGGGTTCTTTTTCGGAAAACGTCGGGCGCGACATAGACAGCCACTGCATGCGCCAGCCGCTCGGTGTCTGCGTCGGAATCACCCCATTCAACTTCCCCGCTATGGTGCCCCTGTGGATGTTCCCGCTGGCCATCGTCTGCGGAAATACCTTTGTCTTAAAACCGTCGGAGAAAGTGCCTTCGACTTCCCTGCGCTTGGCCGAACTGCTGACCGAAGCCGGTCTCCCGCAGGGTGTTTTGAATGTGCTGCACGGCGAACGCGAGGCGGTGGACGCGTTGCTCACACACCGCGCGGTGGCCGGCGTCAGTTTCGTTGGCAGCACCCCGGTAGCGGAACATGTGCAGCGAACGGGGACTGCGCACGGGAAGCGGGTGCAGGCCCTCGGTGGAGCGAAGAACCACATGCTGGTGATGCCCGACGCGGACCTGGGTCAAGCCGCCGATGCGTTGATGGGCGCCGCCTTCGGTTCCGCCGGAGAGCGCTGCATGGCGATTTCGGTGGCAGTGGCGGTCGGCGATGCCGTTGCGGACGCGCTGATCGAGCGATTGCGGCCGAGGGTCGAGGCCCTGCGGCTTGGCCCGGCGGACGACCCGCAAGCGGAGATGGGGCCGTTGATCAGCGGCGCACACCTGGAGCGCGTGCGCGACTATGTGGCAGTGGGTGTCCAGGAAGGCGCCGAACTCCTGGTCGACGGGCGCGACGCCCGGGTCGCCGGATACGAAGCCGGGTTTTTCCTCGGTGGCTGTCTGTTCGATCGGGTGACCAGCGAAATGCGCATCTATCGTGAGGAGATCTTCGGACCGGTTCTGTGCCTGGTGCGCGTTCCGGATTTTGACGCCGGCCTCGCGCTCGTGAACGCCCATCCGTACGGCAACGGAAGCGCGATCTTCACCCGAGACGGAGACACGGCGCGCACCTTCTCGAGCGGAGTTCAGACCGGCATGGTGGGGATCAACGTCCCGATCCCGGTACCCATGGCGTTTCACAGCTTCGGCGGCTGGAAACACAGTCTGTTCGGTGACATACACATCCACGGCACGGAAGGGGTTCAGTTCTATACGCGGCTGAAGACGGTGACCTCTCGCTGGCCGACCGGTGTCCGCGAAGGCGCCGCTTTCCACATGCCAACGATGAAATAGGCACCCGGCACGAGCCACTGCAATGACGAGGGCGACAGTATGAGCAAGATCGGTTTTATTGGTTTGGGGATCATGGGTCGCCCGATGGCGGAGCACCTGCAAGCCGGCGGGCATGAACTGTACCTGGTTCGGCACCGTGCCGCGCTGCCGCCGGAGTTGCTGGCCGGTGGAGCCGTGGAGTGCCGCAGCCACACGGAGGTGGCGCAGCGGGCCGACATCATCCTCCTCATGGTGCCGGACACGCCGGATGTGGAAGCTGTTCTGTTTGGGGAGGCGGGTGTTGCCCAAGGCCTGAGCGCCGGTAAGCTGGTGATCGACATGAGCTCGGTGTCTCCGATCGCGACCCAGACGTTTGCAGCGCGCATCCGCGAGCGAGGCTGCGAGTATCTCGACGCGCCGGTTTCCGGGGGTGAGGTGGGCGCCAAGGCGGCGGCGTTGACCATAATGGTGGGGGGCAGTGAACCCGCGTTCGAGCGGGCTCGGCCCTTGTTCGAGCGGATGGGAAAGAACATCACCTTGGTCGGCGACAATGGAGCCGGTCAGACCTGCAAGGTGGCCAATCAGATCGTGGTTGCCCTGACCATCGAGGCCGTGGCCGAGGCGCTGCTGTTCTCCTCCAAGGCGGGGGTCGACCCGTCCCGGGTTCGCCAGGCTCTGATGGGCGGCTTCGCAGGCTCCAAGATTCTGGAAGTGCACGGCGAGCGCATGATCAAGCGGACATTCGAGCCCGGGTTCCGCATTGCCCTGCACCAGAAAGACCTGGGCCTGGCCTTGTCGGGAGCCCGTGCCCTGGGGCTCAGCCTGCCGAATACCGCTACGGCGCAGGAGCTGTTCAATGCGTGCAGCGCCCGGGATGGGGGGGCGGATCTGGACCATTCGGCACTCGTCAAGGCGCTGGAGGCCCTGGCCGGTCACGAGGTCGCTTGACCCGATAGCCGATCGCCCACGGCGGGATCGTCAGCCTCGGGCTTGTCCTCGGGAAACCGGTCCCTAGTGATTCGTGCGCTTGCGCAGCGACTCGAAAAAATCCACGTAGGAAAGGAGCAGAACGAAGCCCACGACCAAGCCGACTTCAATGGAGCCGATCGACATCGCAAGCCCGCCGGCGAACAGCGTCAACAACACCATGGCCAGTAGGCCCGTAATGAAATTGATCATAGGTTTTCAGCGCCTCCTATAGAATCTCGATCTTTCGCCTTGGTGCGCTCGCGAACCTTCTCAGGCCGCAAGTGTCTCCAGCACCCAGCGCGCGGTGCGCATCAGACGGGCGTCGTCCCCGCGGCCGGCTACCAGCTGCACCCCGATGGGCATGCCGTTGGATCCCTGCAGGAGAGGCAGGCTGAGTGCCGGAAGCCCGCACAAAGTCCACAGGGTAGAGAATACGGGGCTGCCGGTCGACGACCTATCTAGTGGCGCCTCGCCCGTGGCTGCCGGCGTCAATATCGCGTCGAAGTCGGTGAATATCTCTTCCAGCTCGCCCAACAGCACAGGGATGCTGGCGATCGCCTGTTTGTAGTCGATGGCCCGGTACTCGCGCCCGCGCTCGATCATCTCGCACAGCGTCGGACTGATCTTTTCCTTACCCTGCGCAAACTCCCGCGCCAAGCTGATCGCCAGGTCCGTCTCCATGATGATGCGGTGGCAGTCGAGTGCTTGGGCGAAGCTCGCGGATAGCTCTACCTCCTCCACCCGACCGCCTAGGTGCGGGCAAAGCTCGGCGAACCCGTCACGCACGTCGGGGTCGGCCTGGCTCCACACCGGGCTGCGGACGAAGGCGATGCGCGGGGCCAGGGGGGGCTCCTGGGCAAGGCAGTGGCTCAGGGCAGGACGCATGCGCGGCTTAAGGTCAGGATCGTGTTCGTCGAAGATCATCAGCGGCTCGGCGCACAGGGCGAGGTCCGCCAGCGAGCGGGCGAACAACCCGACATGGTCCAACAAGCGCGACTGGGTGAGGACCCGGTAGCGGGAGATCAGACCAAAGCTCGGTTTGTAGCCGAAGACGCCGCAGTAGGAGGCCGGTCGGATCAACGAGCCGTTGGTCTGGGTCCCCAGCGCCAACGGCACCATGTGGTCTGCCACCGCGGCTGCGGAGCCGCTCGACGACCCGCCCGGGGTGCGTTCGCTATCGCGAGGATTGCGGGTCTTGCCCGGTGCGTAGACGGCCAGTTCCGTGGTCACCGTCTTGCCTAGGATGACGGCTCCTGCCCGACGTAACAGAGCGACTGCGGTCGCGTCATAGGCGGGAGTCCTGCCTGCGTGCAGTGGGGTACCGTTCTCCGTTGGCAGATCCTGCGTGTCGAAGATGTCCTTCACGCCTACGGGCACCCCGTGCAGAGGGCCGAGAGAGGCGCCCGAACGGCGCCGGCGGTCCGCGTCCCGGGCGCGCTCCACGGCCAGCTCGGGGTCGAGATGGGCCCAGGCCTGTACGTCGGGTTCGCGTTCTGCGACCCGCTCCAGGCAGCTGCGCACCAGCTCCTCGGAGGTCAGCTCGCCGACGCGGATCGCCGCCGCGGCCTCTGCGGCGCTGAGCTCGCTGGGCTTCATGGCGATCCCCTATGCGAGGCCGATGAAGTTCCGCGGGTTAGCCAAACAGATATTCCGGCAACCACAGCACGATTCCTGGGAAGGTGTATACGATCACCATGGAAAGGATGACGATGGCGAGATAGGGCAGAATCCCGCGAAAGATCTCGATCAGCTCCACCAGATTTCCGGAGACCCCTTTCAGGTAGTACGCTGACATGGCCATCGGCGGCGTCAGGAACGAGGTTTGCAGGTTGAGCGCGACCAGGATGCCGAAAAACAGGGGGTCCACCTGGAAGGTGGTGAGCATGGGCAGGAAGATGGGTACGAAGATGATGATGATCTCGCTCCACTCCAGCGGCCAGCCGAGCAGGAAAATGATCAGCTGGGCGAGGATCAGAAAGCCGATCGGTCCGAGCTCGGCACCGAGGACCCAATGCTCGATGAGCCCGTGGCCCCCGAGATAGGAGAAGACCGAGGCGAAAGTCCAGGAGCCCACGAACAGCCAACAGACCATGGCGGATGTGCGGGCGGTCAGGAACACCGCCTCCTTCAGCCGCTGCCAGGTGAGTGCCCGGTAGGCCGCGGCGAGTAGTAAGCCCCCCATGGCACCGACGCCGGCCGCTTCGGCGGGGGTGGCGATGCCGGCCAGGATCGAGCCTAGCACGCCCATGATCAGGGCCGCGAGCGGCACGAAGGAGGTCAGCAGGCGCAGCGCGATCAGGCTGATTTTCGGCACTTCCTCTTCCGGGGGTTTGGGCGCCAGCCTGGGATTGAGGTAGGCGCGCGTGACCACGTAGATGATGTACATGGTTGCGAGCAGCATCCCGGGAAACAATGCAGCAGCATACAGGCGCACCGGCGATACCTGGGCGATGGCCGCGTAGACGATGAGCATGATGCTGGGTGGGATCAAGATCCCCAGGGTGCCGCCGGCACAGATAACTCCACTGGCCAGCCTGCGGTCATAGCCCGCCTTTAGCATCGCTGGGAATGCCAGCAGGCCCATCAGCGTGACCACTGCGCCGACGATGCCGGAGGCCGTGGCGAACAAAGCGCAGGTCACCAGGGCCGCTACTGCCATGGAGCCGGGCAGATGGCGGGTCGCCAGCTGGATGCTGAAGAACAACCGGTCGACGATGTTGGCCCGTTCCACGATGTAACCCATGAACAGGAACAGGGGTACGGCCACCAGCACCTCGTTCGACATCACCGAGAAGGTGTTCTGCACGAACAGGTCGAAGATCCGGTTGTCGAGCAAGTTCTCCGTCTGGTTCGGCAGCGCGTAGGCATAGTAGCCGAAGCCCAGGCCCATGGCGATGAGCGTGAACGCGATCGGAAAACCCAGCAGAACGATGAGAATAAACAGGCCCAGCATCAAGATGGCGACTTGCGGATCGGTCATCGATCGTTCCCCTGATTTTTCGCGTTGTTGTCCGGGCGGATCTCATCTTTCAGCTCATCTTGAACCTGGATGATGTCCTCTTCCACATCGGCCAGTCTGGCCTCTTCCTCCTGTTTGTGCTTCAACATGGTTTCGGTTTCTTCCACGTCCTCGAGGCGCTGCGGCCATGCTCCGGTGCGCAGGCAGATGACGCAGCGCACCGCCTCGGCGATACCCTGGAGCAGCACCAGGAAGCCGGCGATCGGGATCAAGGTCTTGAAAAAATAGATCTGGATGCGGGCGGGACTATTCCAGCTCACTTCCTTGTAGGACCAGGAATCGCTCGCGAACTGGTAACCGTAGTAGATCAGGGCGAAGGTTCCGGGCAGCAGGAACAGGATGTAGAGCGTGAGATCGATTCCCGCCTGGACCCGGATTGGCAACAGGCGGTGGATCACGTCTCCGCGCACGTGGCCGTTGCGGGACAGAGTGTAGGCGCCAGCCATCATGAACAGCGCCCCGTACATCTGCACGCTGACGTCGAATGCCCAGGTGGTTGGGGCGTTGAGGATATAGCGAACGAAGACCTCGTAACAGGTCGCCAACGTAAGGATCAGAATGGTCCAGCCAAATGCCTTGCCCATCCAGGTGCTCAGGCTGTCGACAAAATACAGAAAAGGGTTCATGGGAGCGGTCACCTGCAACGATCAAGAATCAGCCAGGCGGGGTCGCCCCG
>JAHEIA010000553.1 GCA_024639625.1 Chromatiales bacterium | reverse complement strand
CAGGTGCAGCCATAGCGGCCGAAGTAAAGGAAGATCAGGCGTTCTTGTGCGCCGGCTAGGCGAAGCCCCTCATCGAAGGGCACAAAGGGATAGCCCGCGGGTGGCTCCGCACGGCAGGGTACGGCCAGCAGCGCGGAGGCCAACAGGATGCAGCAGGCGAAACTTCGCATGCGACAGCCTCCTCGCAGTATTGGGTTTGGCGAAAGTATAGCCCATAGCTCTCAACGACATATTTGGGAGCAACGGGGTGATGAGGCCTACCCCTCCGTCGCACGGTCGATATCAGTTGTTTCAGGAGATGCAGGACCGCTCGTTTATGTAGCCCATCTACAGCGCACTCGCGGCGCCTGGCCTGGAGAGAAAATCGCCGCCATCGAGACGATCCGGTAACCGGTAACAGGCCTGGGGAGGAATCGGGGATTCAGAATGCGATCGACAACTGGGCGCCAAACTGGTCCACGTACTCGTAGGATTTGTCCTCCTCGTTGGTTGCAAATCCCTCCTTGAAGCGCCCGTGAAGGTATTCGAGCGAAAAGCTGGCCCGACGTTGAAAACGCCAGGTCACCGCTGCGCCGTAGCGAAGCTCCGGTGCGTCCTCAAGCTCCTGGCTTCCCTCAATTCGCAGGGCCCACTCGAAACTCGGCCAAGGAAAATGGGCAAATTCCAGATTCCATGCTCTGGGCTGGTCGAAATCGGGCGGTAGCACGCGAAACGGATGCAGTGCGCCGAGGGCTTCGAACGTCACCTCGAACTGGTGGCTGATCCAGATGAGATAGCCGCTGAGTCCGGGCACCTTGCGTAGATACCTGTTATCTTCTTCTGCAAGAAGACGTGCGTCGGAATCCGCCAAATTGGACTGATAACTCAGACCAAAGGCCAAGGACTCCAGAGGCCATGCCTCCATGGCCAGCGCCCAGTTCGCGCCTGGTGCATCTGCCTCAACCTCTCGTGTTCGTCCCTGGTACAGGGCCAGCGCAAGATCCAAGCGTTCGTCGCGCCCGTACGACAGGTTGGCGGCTTTGGCGCGGGTCTCGCCGAATTCCAGCAGGGGCCCGCTCGGGAAGTGGCTTATGTAGACGCCAAAGGGAAGATACTGGATCCCGCCCTCCAATTCCCACGGTTCTAGGTCCAGCGAAGCGATCACTTCTTCGGTAAACAGCTGATCCGACTCGGTATCGTATTCGACAACAAGCTCTCCCTTGAGGTGCTTCCACGGCGATGCGACGAGTCCGAGTTGCACTGCGGCAGCGACAACCCGGTCAATCTCCTTATCCTTCCTCCACTTTACGCTGAACTCGTCCCTGAGACCTTCGATCTCCAGCAGACCCGAAACTATGAGCCAAGGTGTGATGTTGCGCTGCAGGCCGACATCCCTGCGCTCCGCGTTGGTCCTATACAGGCGCGCGTCCTTGTCCAGCGGCGCCTCCACGGGAAACGGTGACGGCTCCTCTACCTCGTCTTCTGCGGGCACGCTGGGGATTTCCGCGGTGGGATCCGCCTCGAACGAGAACGCCAACGCTTCGTCCGCCCCCGCGGGCTGGACGATCAACAACAGCACGCCGAGAGGGATGCTTCGCGCTATAGGCAACCCTCCGGCCAAGCCAGGCAACTCGCTGCAGGAACGGAAAGAGCCAATCTGCAAACGCATCAAACGTGTGACAACCTGTTGAAGATTCCTATCAGGCAACGGACCTGTACATCTGTGGGACCAACAGCGCCATCGTCCACGTGGATAATCCGTCGGTTCGATCGAGAACCCGGTGTGGCAAGGCAGAACCGACGCGGGCCAGAAAACGAGTATAGCTGCCGTGGCCCACTATTGAACTGCGAAGCACCGGGCGGAAGACCCGTGTTGGGTCAAGGGGGCGCTGGGGCACGATGGTAACGGCGGCAGGCTCAACCGGAACCCCCAGGACCCGGGGCTCATTCCGGAGAAGACCTTCGCGCGATCGAGCGGTAGGCATAGGACCCGAGCATTACGGGTCCTATGGGATGGAAAACGTCTAGGGCATGTTGAACTCGACGAGTTCCACCCGGTTGCCTTCCATGTCCACCTCGAGGATGAGCCCCACACCCGGTGCGTAGTACTTGTTCTCGTTGACACCCGGCTCAATGGGAGTGAAGTCGCGCGTAACGATACAGTCGCCGCTGCACGTGGCCGCAGGTACCGATTCTGTCGCCGCGGTAGCAATGACTTGCGCCACGTCCTCCGCTTCTCCGAGCAGCATCTCCTGCCGATACACATCACCGACTTGCGGGACCGCCAGCATGAGGATTCCGGGTTTCGCACCATCTCGGCCGGCCTTCCAAGAGCCTTCGATATCGACCAATTCCGGCACTTCCGGATTGTCCCCCTCGAAGCTCTCGAAGTTCTCGGCGATCTCACCGCAATACCAGACATTGCCGTCGAGGTCTTGGGCGTACCAGTCGTCGGTGTCCTCGATCGCC
>JAHEIA010000552.1 GCA_024639625.1 Chromatiales bacterium | reverse complement strand
AGAACCAGGAGCGAGGACATCACGGTCGCTGGCTTGATGGTCATTGCGGGGTTCCAGAATACGATTTTCCACCTAAGTATCGCATAGCTGCAAGGCGAAAAGGGCTCCGATTGCGGCGGCGGAGCGAGTTGGCGCCGTCCCGCCGTCGGGGTGACTCCGCTTCCCCGGCGACGGGAGCACGGCTGGTTGCGCCCGGTCTGCTGCCGGATCTCGGGAGATCGCTCGCGGATGACCCAACCCGGGACTCGGTTTGCAGCTTCGATGCTAGAATCGGGTCGGCAGCTGCCACCGACCTGAGAACACAGGAGCAACTACTTATGAGCGAGAGATTGAAAATGGTGATGAAGACGATCGGCGTGATTCCGCTGTGCGTCGGGCTGATCGCCCTGCAAGGCTGCTCGGAAGAGCAGAAGGAGAAGTGGAGAGACGCCAAAAAGGAGGCCAAAGAGGCCGCGTCCGCAGTGGGCGAGGCGGTAAAAGAAGGCGCGAAGGATGCGCAGCAGAGTGTAAAATCCGCGGTCGAAAACGCGCGGCCCACGGACCCGGATACGATGTCCAAGAAGGAAGGCTAGGGGATCAGGGTACGGGCGACGGGCCGCCTCTATGCGCAGCTCGTACGGCCCGGACTCAGGTGCCGCCGTAGAGATAGGAGCAGGCGACTACCGCACCGGCGACCCCCGCAAAATCGGCGGTGAGACCCGCGGCGAGCGCATGACGTACCCGGTGGACCTGGACCGCACCGAAATAGACCGCCAAGACATAGAAGGTGGTTTCGGTGGATCCTTGTAGAGTGCTTACCAGATATCCTACATAGCTGTCCGGGCCGATCACCGGGTCCTGGATGGTCGCGGCGAGAACGCCGTACGCCCCGGATCCCGAGAGTGGGCGCAGCAGGGCCATCGGCAGGGCCTCGCCGGGGAGGCCGACGAGCGCCGTATACTGGCCGATTGCCCCAATGATCATGTCGAGGGCCCCGCTGGCTCGGAACATGGCGACGGCGACCAGGATAGCGACCAGGTAGGGGATGATGCGCAGCGCAACCTGGAATCCTTCCTTGGCGCCATCGACGAAGACCTCGTATACGCGAACCCGTCGCCAGGCGCCGAAACCGAGCAGCGTGACCATGAGTCCAGGCACGATCCAGGGCCCGATGGCGGCTCCGAACACGATGGCCAGCGGAATGACGGCCGCGATCGCGGCCAGGGCCAGAAAGGAGGCCCAGGCGGGGTAGGCGCGCGAGGCATCCTGCGGCAGGATTTCTGCGGCGCCTGCCGGCGAAATCTCAGTTTCGCCGGGTTTCCCGGTGGATGCTGCGGTGCCGGACAGTGGGAAGAAACGTTGGTAAACCTTGGCAGCGACGATCGCTGCGGTGGTCGAGCAGAGGGTGGCGAATAGGGTCGTGGGGAGGATCCCGGCCGGATCGAGTGAACCCGCTGAGGCGCGCAACGCGATCACTCCGGTTGGCAATAGGGTCACGCTCGAGGTATTGATCGCCAGAAACAGCGCCATGGCGTTACTCGCCGTTCCCGGGCAGGGATTGAGCTTGTTCAACTCCTGCATTGCCCGGATGCCGAAGGGAGTGGCCGCGTTGCCCAGCCCCATCGCGTTCGCAGACATGTTCATGATCATCGCCCCCATGGCGGGATGATCTGCCGGAACCTCGGGAAACAGCCGCACCATGAGCGGACGGACCAGACGTGCGATAATGCGCAGCAGGCCCCCCGCCTCCGCGACCTTCATCAGACCGAGAAACAGGGCCATGACCCCGATTAGCCCTAGCGCCAAGGTTACGGAGCTTTTCGCGGCTTCTATGATGGCTGTCGTGAGGGTTTGCATCGGCGCAACGGTGTGCGTCGCATCGGGAACCCAAACGATCTGCCGATACCCGGTGACGAGGAACCCGCTAAGCACGATGGCAAGAAAGATGGCATTCATTGCGGCGGATATTCCTCGTGCGCAGCGGACCTTGTCGTTTCCCGGGCGGGATTGAAGTGTGCATGATCGCCGCTGGCGGTCGGGCCAGCAATACCCCCGCGTGGTAGCAGCGGAATACGACCGGGGCCAGGAGACCTCTATTGAGCAAATACGTTGCCGATGCGGAAGAGCCGAGAGCCGAGCCGGCGCCCGATGGACCGAGCAAGAGCGAGCGTAAACGCGAACAGCGCGCGTTGCAGGATCTTGCGAAGCGCTTGGTAGACCTGTCTCCGGCTGAATTGGAGAAGCTGCAGCTTGGGCAACCGCTGTCGGTCGCGGTTAGCGAATGCCGCGGCATTCGCAGCCATGGCGCCCATCGGAGGCAGCTGCGCTGGATCGGCAAGCTCCTCAACCAGGGTGACGGACCGCGCATTCAGGCGATCATCGAAGGCCTGGACTCGAACTCACGAGCCGAGCGGCAGCAACATCGGGCGCTGGAACGCTGGAGGGATCGTCTGATCGAGGAGGGGGATGCCG
>JAHEIA010000138.1 GCA_024639625.1 Chromatiales bacterium | reverse complement strand
TTCGGGTTCTTCAGCCTGTGCGTGACCGCGACCGTTGGCCTGGCGTTGGCCGGCAACCTGCTCACCTTCGTTATCTTCTACGAGTTGCTGACCTTGGCCACCTATCCGCTCGTGGCCCATAAAGGCACGCCAGACGCGGTGCGCGGAGCACGCACCTACCTCACATACACCATGGCGGGAGGGGTGTTGCTGCTGGTCGGCGCAGTCTGGTTGCGCACGCTGGCGGGCCCGCTGGAATTCGCCCAGGGCGGCATTCTCGGCGCTATCGACGGACTGGATCCGACCGCGCTGCGCTGGATCTTTCTGCTCATGGTCGCGGGTCTCGGCGTGAAGGCCGCCCTGGTGCCGCTGCACGGCTGGCTGCCCCAGGCGATGGTGGCCCCCGCACCGGTCAGCGCCCTGTTGCACGCGGTGGCCGTGGTCAAGGCCGGTGCCTTTGGTATCGTGCGGGTCGTGTATGACGTCTACGGCGTGGAGTTCGCCGCCTCACTGGGCTTGTTGCCTGCATTAGGCGCCGCAGCGGCTGTGACCATCCTGTACGGTTCCGTGAAGGCTCTGTCACAGGACAACTTGAAGCGACGTCTAGCCTACTCGACGGTCAGCCAGGTGTCCTATATCGCGTTGGGAACCGCGATCCTCGGACCGCTGGCCACGATTGGCGGGGTAGTGCACCTGGTGCATCAGGGGTTGATGAAGATCACGCTGTTTTTTGCCGCCGGCAATTACGCGCAGGCCCTGGGTGTCCACCGGGTGAGCGAGATGGACGGCGTGGGTAGGCGCATGCCTGGTACGACCCTGGCCTTTACGGTCGCCGCCTTGGGCATGATCGGCATCCCTCCGGTGGCGGGATTCGTGAGCAAATGGTACTTGGGCCTGGGCGCGGTAGCCGCGGGGGATGCCGCATGGGTGTTGCCCCTTTTGGTGGTCAGCAGCCTGCTCAATGCCGCCTATTTCTTGCCGATCCTGTACCGCGCCTGGTTCAATGCATCCCCGGCGGCCTGGCCGGACGAGCGTGAAACGCTTGGCCGCCTGGAGACTACCGGCGCCTTGCTTTGGCCGCCCGTGGCGACCGGCATATTGGCGCTTGCCGCAGGGTTGTTCGCAGCCGCGCCCTACAGTCCCCTGGAGTGGGCCGAGCTGATCGCCGCCCGGGAGTACCGGCAGTGAGCGCTGCGCTCCTGCTCGCAGCCTGGTTGGCGCCGCTGGTTGTACTGCCACTCGCGGTGCGCGGGGTGGGGCGCTTCTGGGTGCCGGCGGCGGCGCTGCCCGCGCTCTTGGCCGCCTGGCTGATACCGGCCGGAACTACTGTCGAGATACCTTGGTTGCTGCTCGGTGTGCAGCTGGGTCTGGACGCGGGCGACCGGGTGTTTCTTGGCTTCGCGGCCTTGCTGTGGCTGGCCGCGGGCCTGTACACCGTTGGCTACATGCACTCTGACTCCCATGCTGCGCGTTTCCGGGTGTTCTTTCTGCTGGCGATGAGCGGGAATCTGGGGCTGATCGCCGGTCAGGACCTGGTCAGCTTCTATCTGGGATTTGCGCTCATGGGGTTGGCGGCCTACGGTCTGGTGGTGCATGAGGGCACCCCGGCGGTGCGTCGCGCCGGGCGGGTCTATCTGGTGATGACCCTGGTTAGCGAGGTTGCGCTCTTTGCAGGATTTCTCCTGCTGTATATGCGGACTCAGAGCCTTACTCCCGCGGCGGAGGCTCTCGCCGGTGCGGGGCCGCTGGAGTTGGGGTTGGTGACGTTGGCCTTCAGCGTCAAGGCTGGGCTGATCGGTGTGCACCTTTGGTTGCCCCTCGCGCACCCCGCGGCCCCCGTGCCCGCCAGCGCGGTGCTGAGCGGTGCGATGATCAAGGCGGCGCTGATCGGTTGGATGCGTTATCTGCCCCTGGGTGAGGAATCCCTGCCCGAGTTTGGGACATTTCTCATGGTAGCGGGCTTTGCCACCGCCCTGTTGGCGGTCCCGCTCGGACTGGGGCAGCGTGACCCGAAGGTGGTTCTGGCCTACTCGAGCATCGGCAAAATGGGCATTCTGGTCGCCGGGCTTGGGGGTGCGGCCGTGGAACCAACGCTTGCCCCCGCTTTGGTTGTCGCGCTCACGTTCTACGCGGCCCACCACGGGCTGGCCAAGGGCGCGCTGTTCCTCGGCGTGGGCGTGGTCAAATCCTTGCCCGCAGGCTGGCCGCTTGGGCTGCTCGTGCTGCCGGCCCTGGTGCTGGTCGGACTGCCGTTCACCTCGGGCGCTATGGCAAAAGACCTGTTGCAGTCGGCCATTCTGCAAGCGCCACCCCCTTGGGCTGGACTGTTTCTCGGGCTGATGCCGCTAAGCGCGGCGGGTAGCACATTGTTGATGAGCCGTTTTCTTTTTCTCATGCATGATGTGGCGGGCACCGCCGGGCGCAGCGCGGGGTGGGTGGCGCTGCCCTGGGTAGGATTGGTGGCCGTGAGTTTGGGTCTGCCTCTGTATTGGGGCGGGGTGACAGCAAATCTGCCAGGTCTTTGGCCCGTTCTGCTGGCTGCGGCTGTGGCCTGGTTCGCTGCTTGGCGCAGACCGGCCCTGCTTGTCCGCTGGGTCGGTCGGGTGCCGCCTGGCGATATGCTGGAACCGCTCACGGCGGCGGCGAGACGGCTGGGCTCGGAGATCCGCTCTTGGGCGCGCCGGCATCTCGGACGTGGCGGCGGGGAGTCCACGCGTCCCATGGGCGAAATTGCTGTTGTCCTGAGCGGCGCTACCGATGATGCAGAAGCCAGATTGGGCGGACGCGCTGTCGCAGGCGTGTTGTGGTTTGCGCTGGCCGGAGCGCTGCTTCTGTTGATCGTACTGGGATGATGACGGATTTCGCCGCGGCTGATCGGGTTGTTACCGGGCTCAGGCAGCTTTGCTGCGATCGTCTTTTCAAGCCACTTGGATTTCCGTGCGGCTCAGTTTCGCTCGCCTCGCCAGAACGGGCAGAATGAGCACACAGCGACTGTTTCGGATTGAACGGATATGCGCAATCTCCAGCTGAACATGAAACACCTGCGTTACTTCTGGTCGGTGGCCAGCCATGGCTCCATCGCCCGGGCCGCGGAAGCCCTGTACCTGACCCCGCAGACGATCAGCGGACAACTGCGCGAGCTGGAGTCGCAAGTGGGCGGAAAGCTATTCCGGCGGGAAGGTCGCAATCTTGTGCTCACGGAGACCGGACGCCTGGTCTTTTCCTACGCCGATGAGATGTTCCGCATCGGGCTTGAGTTGCAGGATGTGCTTGCCGGACGCACGCCCGGCGCCGCCCTCACCGTAACGGTGGGTGTAGCTATGGTGGTGCCGAAGCTGCTCGCCTACCGGGTGCTGGAGCCCGTGTTGAACTTACCAGACCCAGTGCGCTTGATCTGCCACGAGGCCCCCCTGGCGGACTTGCTGGCGGACCTCGCCGCCCACAAGCTCGACGTCGTGTTGGCGGACAGCCCGGTGAACCCAACGTTCAATATCCGCGCCTACAACCATGTGCTTGGGGAGTCCGGTATTAGTTTCTTCGCGAAACCGACCCAGGCCGAGGTATTGCAGGCAGGCTTTCCTGCGAGCCTGGACGGTGCCCGCATGCTCATGCCGAGCAGCGGCAGCAGCTTGCGGCGCAATCTGGAGAACTGGTTCGCGGGCCGCGGCATCAATCCGCTGGTGGTGGCGGAATTCGAAGACCGGGCTTTGATGAAGGCCTTCGGCGAGCGGGGGACCGGGGTCTTCACTTCCCCCAGTGCAGTTGAGAAGGATGTGCTCGAAAAATACGGCGTCGCGCTGATCGGACGCACCGATGACATTACGGAGCGCTTCTATGCAATCTCCGTAGAACGCCGCATCAAACACCCGGCCGTTTCGGCGATTACCCAGACTGCGCGCAGTGAATTGTTCGCGTAGCCCACCCAGGTAGATGGATATAGAGTAAGGGAAACCGGTCGGGTTAATTCCATTTGTCGAACCATGGCGTGTGCTTTCGGGGCATGGGTCGGGTTGCCGTTTGAGCGATCGGCACCTTGAGCGGCCACGTAAGGGAGTCCTTTCGAGGCCGCCGCATCCCCGAGTCGGGGCGAGCCTTGCCGATTCACAATTCGGTGGTCTGCTTTGGCGGGAGAGCAAACAGAATTTCGTTCTTTCCGATACCGGGGACATGCCGTTCACCTACACGGCGTTGCTGGCCAAGCTCGACGGCACCTGGTCGGGTACCTGGCAGAATCGTACCGGCAGTGGCAACATCGAACTGCAGTTCGATACGGTTGACTTCCCCGGCTGGGGTCAACTCGTCGGCATCAGCGAAGCGAACCTGACTGCAACCGGGTGCACGGGCGGGGCGGTGTCCTCGCCGGCGGTCGCGAACTGGCAGTCGGCAAGAACCACGGTGGACTTCACGGACGGCTCCGTCGCCGGATTCGCGTTTATGTTCCCTGCCTACAACAACGAGACCCTGGTTGGTGATTTCGTGTACTTGTCAGGAGCCTGTGAGGGGCAGTACGGCGCTTTCGTGCTTTTCAAGCAGCAGCAATGACGATCGATGGGAGCGGCGAGAGAAGATCCGTGCCGAAAAAGGAAGCCGAAGGTCGCCGGGATGAGCCTTGAGAACAAGACTCCTGGACCTGCAGTGCAGCGGTCCACATCGTTCTTGGTTTGGTACGACCCGACCCGGGTTCGCTGAACGGCGCGTAAGATTCACCTCGGAAGGTGCCTCGGCGCCATTTCCCGGGTTCACGCGGTCCGTCGCAGCAGATCCACCCGGTGCGGATTGCGGAACTCGGCAACTCCGTCGGGGTCGAGATGACGTAAGAACGCCGCTCTGACCTGGGCGTGCAGGTCCGCGCCCAGTCGGTAGTCCGAATGGGTTGCGTGCAGGATGCGTTCCTCGAATTCTTCGAAGCCCTGGAAGCGGCTGATGCCGTCGAAGAATATCTGCTCCACCACGTCGAACCGGCCGCCCGCCACCGCCTCCTTGATTGCGGCGAAGGCGGCCTCGCGCACCCGTTGCTCGTCGTTGAACAGGCGCAGGATATCGTTGAAGGCCCCGGCGTATATGGGTTCGGAGAGGTAGGCGAGCCCGCCAGGCTTGAGCACCCGGTGGATCTCGCGCAGCGCCTGGGGCATGAGCTCGACCGGAACGTGATGCAGGGATTTGAGCATGAGCACCGCGTCGATCGACGCGTCGGGCTGGTCAATGGCCTCCGCGCCGCCGTATTGGAAGGTCACCCGCGGCAGGTCGGTTAGGCGCAGGTTCTTCTCGTGCTGAGTGCGGTCTACCTCGGTGGCGATCAATTCGGCGATGGGGAAAGTCTCCGCCAGGCGGCGGGTGGTCAAGGCGCTCCCGCAGCCGAGTTCAAGCAGTCGCGTGCCCTGTAGTGGCAGGCAGCGGGCGATCTGCTCGATATCGGAGCTGACAGGCAAACGTTTGCCGGTGTATCGGATCTGCATCTCGGTCATGGTGTGCTCAGCGCGAACTCCGGATTGCTCGATTGCGAGTATGATACCGCGCGAGGTCAGGATCGCGGGCAAAATTCATACTTCGATGGGTTCCGCACGGCGACGGCGAAGAACAGATTTTGGGGGCCCCGGGGGGTACCCTGACAACCGGAGCGGACCGGGCGAGAGGAGGGAACGCGGTTGGGTTTTGCGCTGTCTCCTGGGTTGGTAGATCAGTATCGCGCGGGATGGTGAGCGGATATGCGATTCCGCCGCCGCGTTCGGTAGAATGTGCCTAAGCTGCTGCTGTCCGCCCGTCAGGGCCTTGTTGATTGAAGAGCAAAGAATCATGAGCGATAAACTGCACGTCGTCTGCCCTTTCTGCAACGCGGTAAACCGCGTACCCGCGGCCCGCCTGAACGAGGGCGGGAATTGCGGCAAGTGCCACCGGCGCTTGTTCACCGGGCAGCCGATCGAACTGACCGGCGCCAATTTTCAAAGACATGTCACGCGCAGCGACATCCCGCTGCTGGTGGATTTCTGGGCGCCCTGGTGCGGGCCCTGCAAGATGATGGCCCCGGCCTTCGAGCAGGCGGCGCGCGAGTTGGAGCCGCGGGTCCGGCTGGGCAAGGTGAATACCGAGTCAGAGCAAGCGCTCGGAGCGCAACATGGGATTCGCAGCATTCCGACGCTGGCGTTGTTCAAAGACGGGCGTGAGGTCGCGCGCCAAGCCGGCGCCATGGGTGGTCCGGCTATCCTGCGCTGGGTTCAGGCGCAACTATAGATCTGCCTCGCGTCCCGCTCGATCGGCTCAGCGCCTCGCGACGGTTTTCCACGATCGTCTGTTTGCCGTGGCATCCAGCCGGTAGGTCCGCCCGCTGGCGAACTTTGCCGAGCGATGCGCAATGGGCGCTGCCGGCGGCCATGGTGAAGCCGATCTGCTCCCTATCCGAGTTTGCCCCGTCATGGGGCGCTGCCCTGGTGCGTCAGCCCCAGAAGTGTGCGCGCACCGCTCCCCGACTCTAGCGCCGCATCGCTTTCTCCATGAATAACAATCGCGTTCGGAATTGGCACGGCATCTGCAACCGGTGAGGAGCCTGCCGCTGGGCGGGTCCTTTTGGGCCGCTGATGATGCCGAACGCGCCTCCGATTGACGCAAACAGGGGCGCCAGGAGGCGGGCACCAGTGACCAACAATCGCTATGGGAGAATCCACGAATGAGTATTGCTAAGCGTCTTCGCCGCTTGTCACTTGTTGTTCCGGCAGTCAGCGCGCTGGGTTTCGCAGGTGCCGCCCAGGCGGCTGACACCATCAAGGTCGGAGTATTGCACTCGCTTTCAGGGACTATGGCGATTTCCGAAACCACCTTGAAAGACACGATGTTGATGCTCATCGAAGAGCAGAACAAGAAGGGCGGCCTGCTCGGCAAGAAACTGGAGGCCGTGGTTGTCGATCCTGCCTCGAACTGGCCCTTGTTTGCGGAAAAATCGCGTGAGCTGATCGAACAGGAAAAGGTGGACGCGGTATTTGGCTGCTGGACCTCCGTCTCGCGCAAGTCGGTATTGCCGGTATTCGAGGAACTGAACAGCCTGTTGTTCTACCCGGTCCAGTACGAGGGCGAGGAATCGTCGAAGAACGTCTTCTACACCGGTGCGGCGCCGAACCAGCAGGCGATACCTGCGGTCGATTATCTGATGGAGCAGGGGGTCGAGCGGTGGGTGCTCGCGGGGACCGACTATGTCTATCCCCGGACCACCAACAAGATCCTCGAAGCCTATCTCGCTTCCAAGGGCGTTGCCGATACTGACATCATGATCAACTACACGCCTTTCGGTCACTCCGATTGGCAGTCCATCGTTTCCGACATAAAGAAATTCGGTTCCGCGGGCAAGAAGACCGCCGTGGTCTCCACCATCAATGGTGACGCCAACGTCCCGTTCTACAAGGAACTCGGAAACCAGGGAATCTCGGCCGAAGACATACCGGTCGTTGCGTTCTCCGTGGGCGAAGAAGAACTCTCCGGCATCGATACCAAGCCGCTGGTCGGACACCTCGCCGCCTGGAACTACTTCATGAGCGTGGAAAGCGAGGCCAACGATAGCTTCATCGAATCCTGGCAGTCGTTTATCAAGAACGAAGACCGGGTGACCAACGATCCGATGGAAGCGCACTACATCGGTTTCAACATGTGGGTCGAGGCGGTGAAGAAGGCGGGAAGCACGGATCCGTCGGCCGTCGGTGACGCGATCATCGGCGTGGCGGTGCCGAACCTCTCCGGTGGTTTGTCGGCGATGATGCCCAATCATCACATCACCAAGCCGGTCTTGATCGGTGAGATCCAGGACGACGGTCAGTTCTTGATCGTTTCGCGGACCCCGGGGCTGGTGGTCGGCGATGCCTGGTCGGACTACCTGCCGGGTTCCAAGGACCTGATCGCGGATTGGCGCGCCCCGCTTTCCTGCGGTAACTACAACGTCAAGACCGGCAAGTGTTCAGGCCAGAACT
>JAHEIA010000137.1 GCA_024639625.1 Chromatiales bacterium | reverse complement strand
GGCGTGCCCTTCATCGATGCCCGGGCCCAGGCCTGCGATTTTTCCTGCGACGGGCTGCAGTGCGTATTGGCCTGTCCCACCGGCGCCTTGACCCACGACCTGGATTATCCCGCCGATACCCGCATGGGGTTTGCCCGGCTGGATCGGCCGGAAGCCTGCCTTGCGACGCAGGGTAAGGGTTTCCGAGGGCTGGCCCGCGGAGCGCAGTTCACCGGCAAGCTGCGCTATGACGACGTGGATCGTTGGACGCCCATTCCGGTTGCCGACTATGCCTACGACCTCGAGCTGTGCGACCTGTGCGTGCGCCAGTGCCCGATCGAGATCCGCATCGTCCAGTGCGCTGCAGGCGACGCCGCTACCCAGGGGCCGGTGGACCGGGTCGCGGAAAAGGTGGGTAACGAATGCCCGCCAAGGCATGCGATTGGCATCGAGCCGGTTGTCGGACGTGACGGCCGCGAGCGCATGACGCCGGTAATCAAGGACGGCTGCGTTGGCTGCGGTGTGTGCGAAATGATCTGCCCGGTGGAGCCAACCGCGATCGTGGTGGACATCGACAAAACGACGGATACGGTGTGACATGGGCTATATCATCGACTCGCTGAAGCAGATGCTCGGCTTCAAGCTCGAGAAGCCGCAAGCGGAAGACATGCTGCCGGAAGTCAAGGTCATCTATGCAGAGAAGCGGAAGACCCGACTGACGAAAGAACATCTGCGCGAGATCGAAGAGGCGCACGAACGCACCCGCGGTCGGCACAAGTGGCGCAATCGGCGCTGGATTACGCTGATTGTGGTGAATCTGCTGTTCGTAGGGTCCTTCTACTTCGATATTCAATTGCTGGAAGGCGCGATGACCGCATCGCGTTTCGTCGGTTTCCATCTGGCCGATCTGAACTCAGCGTTGCAGGTGATGCTCGCCTACAAGCACGTCGTGCTCAACCTGCTGATCGGCACCTTGACCGTGTTCGTCCTCTGGTGGCTGCTCGGCGGCCGCACCTTCTGTTCCTGGGCCTGTCCCTATCACCTGATCGCGGAATGGGCGGAAGCGATCCACCTCAAGCTGGCGGAAAAGCGTTTGGTCAAGGACATCAAGTTCCATCGCGGGGTGCGGGCGCTGTTCTATGTGGTCTTCGCCGGATTGACGGCGGTCACCGGTTACACCGTGTTCGAGACCATATCCCCCACGGGCATCACCAGCCGCGCTTTGATCTACGGACCCGGATTGGCCCTAGTGTGGATCGCTGTGCTGTTGCTGTTCGAGATCTTCGTCTCGCGCCGGGCCTGGTGCCGCTATGTGTGCCCGATCGGCATCACCTACGGGCTCGTCGGAACTACCTCTCCGCTGCGCGTGCAGTACAACATGCGCAGCTGCCATCACGAGGGGGACTGCCGCAAGGTCTGCCTGGTGCCCCATGTGCTGGACCTGACGATCCAGGGCAAGGCCAAGACCCTGAGAACCGATGTCGGGTCGGACTGCACCCGCTGCGGGCTTTGTGTGGACATCTGCCCGACTGACTCCCTGACCTTCAAGGTCAAGGGGCTCGATCACCTGTTGTGAAGGCGCATAGGCACAGCCAATGATCCGATTCGAGAAGGTGATCAAGCGATTCGGTCGCCAGCAGGTGCTCAAGGGTATCGACCTGACGATCGAGCGGGGGCACCGGGTTGCCCTCGTGGGATCCAACGGCGCCGGCAAGACCACCTTGATTCGCTGCCTCCTAGGGGAATACATCTGCGCCGGGAGGGTCTCGGTGAACGGCCTGGACCCACGCCAGCACCGTTCCGAGGTGCTGATCCGAGTGGGGTTCGTGCCGCAGCTGCCGCCGCCGCTCAAGATGCCGGTGGGTCAGTTGATGCGCTTTGCCGCGGATGTCTGCCAGGCGGACATGGGGCGGATGGTGGACGTGGCGGCCCGTTTGGGGCTGACACTCGAGGGGTTCCGGCATCAGCCGTTCGTTAAACTGTCGGGCGGGCAGAAACAAAAGCTGCTGATCGCCATCGCGCTCGGACGGGACAGTGAGTTGCTGGTGCTCGATGAGCCGGCGGCTAACCTGGACCCGGATGCTCGGCACGTGTTCTTCAGCCTCTTGGCAGAAAAACAGGGGACGGCTGCGATGCTGGTCTCCAGCCACCGCTTGGACGAGGTGGCGCCTTTGGTGAACCGAGTCGTCGAACTGGACCAGGGCCGCGTGGCCCTGGACGATCACGTGGCGGATCTGGTCGATCTTGACAGCCGACTGCGCTGCTCTGTCCGTCTGCTGCGACCCGAGCCGGCATTTGCCCGGGCGATTGCCGATTGGGGATTCTCCAGCGACGACGGTCTCCGTTGGCAAGGGCTGGTGGCGGGCCCGGATCGGCTTCGCTTCCTTGGTGTGCTCTCCCGCTACGCTGCGTTGCTCGCCCACATCAGCATGGACGAGGAAGGAGCCCGCGATCGGCTCCAGGAGGCGGCCAATGGTTGAGCGCGGCGGCGGGAAATTCGGCGCAATGGCTTGGCGCAGCGCAGGCGGGTGGAAGGGGCGTCCGGTTAGGCTTCGGCGACCTTTGCTCCGCAGGGGCGATCGCAGCGGTTGCGTCAACTGGCATACCCTGTCCTGGCTGCCCGCGTTGCTGGTGCTGTTGCTGGGCTTAGGCATACCCGGCTGCGGTGGCGACCCCGGCACCGGCCCGGCCGAGGTCAAATGGGATCGCTTCGCCTGCGATCGCTGCCGCATGGTGCTTTCCGATCGGCAGCACTCCGCCCAGGTTCGGACCAGGGGGGGGGATCGCCGGTCGAAGGTATTCTTTTTCGACGATGTCGGTTGCGCGATCGTCTGGCTGCGGGACCATCCGTCTGCCAACGAGCCCGGTACGGAGATCTGGGTCACCGACTGGCGCAGCGGCGATTGGATCGATGCGCGCACTGCCAGCTTTGTGCGAGGCCAGGTCACCCCAATGGAATACGGACTTGGCGCCCAGTCCGACCCGCTGGTTGAGGGTCTGACGTTCGAGGAGGCCAGAGCGCATGTCTTCGATGTGGAGCAGCGCTTCAACGTGCACGGCGTTCATCTCGAGGCACAGGGGGCGTCACGGTCCGGCGACTGAAGGGGTGCCGGAAAAGCGATTCTAACGGAGCGAAACAGGGGGCGAGCATGAACAAGAAGGTGATGAGCATTGCCGCGATGGTCGCGGGGTTCGGCCCGTCCGCGTACAGCCTCGCGGACAGCCAGCATGACGAGGCGATCGAGCGTGGACAGGCGCACTATCTGCTGTTTTGCGCCAACTGCCACGGTGTCGATGCCGACGGTAACGGCCCGCTAGTCGAGTTGTTGAAGGTCACACCGACGAACCTCACCACGCTGCGCAGCAGCGGGAGCGAGGCGACGGTCGCGGAGCGGGTGCTGCAAGCGGTCGATGGCCGCCATGCGGTCGGTGAGTCCGCGGAGCGGAAGATGCCGGTGTTCAGCGACAACCTCGAGATCAGCACAGTGATCGAGATTGCCGCCTACCTCGATTCGATACAGAAGTAGAACCGGACCCGCGCATGCGACATCTCTGGTTAACCGCGTTCACCGATATACTGGAATCCGTGCGCGCCAAGTGGTTCCTGGTCTACACCGTCGTATTCGGTGGCCTCGTGGCGCTGCTGCTGGTTTTCGGCATCACGGAGTCGCGGATCATGGGTTTCAGCGGGCTCTCCCGACTGTTGCTGACCTATATCCAGCTTTCCATGGCGATACTGCCGGTCTTTGTGCTGATCTCGACAGTGCGGTCGCTGGCCGGCGACCGCGAGGCAGGGGTTTTCGAATACCTGCTCTCGCTACCCATCGGACTCGCCGCCTGGTACTGGGGCAAGTTGCTGGGACGCTTCCTGGTGGTATTCCTGCCTGTACTCCTGGCCATGGGTGCCGGTGTGGCCTGGGGCGCGTTGCGGGGCGCCGAGGTCCCCTGGCAGCTGCTCGCTTACTATAGCGGCCTGTTGATGTCGCTGGCCTGGTGCTTCCTGGGGATCGGCATGCTGATATCGACCCTGGCGCGTTCTTCCGACGTGGCCCAGGGCGGTGCATTCGTGCTCTGGTTGATCCTGCTCCTGTTCCTCGACCTGATCCTGCTCGGCGTGATGATCCGCGAGGCGCTGCCACCCTCGGTCGCGGTCGGCTTCGCCCTGGCCAATCCGTTGCAGGTATTCCGCACCGCCTCGATGATGCTGTTCGACCCCCAGCTGGTGCTGCTCGGCCCCACCGCCTACGTGATCCTCGACAACTTCGGGCAGGCGGGCTACATCCTCTACGCGCTGACTTATCCGCTGGCCATCGGGACCTTCTGCGCCGCCATCGGATACGCATTGTTCCGCCGCAGCGACCTACCCTGATCTGCGCTCAATCGTCGGCGATGGAGAGGTAGGCAAAGATGTTCTCCAAGTCCTCGTCGGCGAACTCGGAGAGCAGCCGGTCCTCCGGGTCTTCAGGGTCGTGGATGCGGATCCCGTCGCGATATTTCGCCACTTGGCGCCAGAGGTAGTTGGTGTATTGCCCGGCGAGCATCGGGACCCCCTTCTCGTGCTTGCCCCATCCCTCGCGGCCGTGGCAGGAGGCGCATTCCTTGCGGTAGAGCTTCTCGCCGGCCTGTACGTCGCCGGCGGCCCGGGGGATCTGCATCACCGTCTTGGCCTGCAGAAGGCGCTCCAGGGCGTTGTAGTCGGGATCGCTTTCGTCCATCGGGGGTAGGCGGGTCGGCAGCTCGATCGCGGTGAGAAAGGCTGCGATATCCGCGATATCCTGGTCCGGCATTTGGCGATGATCCACGTACTCGACCATCGCCAGATTGGGGCGCTCGCGCTCACGGAACAGCTCGAGCTGGCGCACCAGAAATGCGCTCGGCTGACCGGCCAGGCGCGGATACTCGCCTTGTTTCCCGCCCTGACCGAACTCCCCGTGACAACCGGCGCAGACCTCGTTGATCTCTTCTCCGTTGGCGAGGTCGATCTCTTCGCCGAGGACAGGGCAGGCGAAAAGCAACGCCAAGGCGCCGATCAGAGCATAGGAAAGACGTTGTATCTGCTGCGACATGTGGTTGATTCCCGGGTTTGGTTGACGCATTCGATCCCAGAGGAACAGCTCCGTCATTGACGCAAATCAAATCGCTTCCTGGGAGCGGACTACCCACCCGCTTCGTCAGCGCGGGTCCTCAAGGTGCTGGCGCGCTGTCGGCCGCTGGGCCCGAGTCCGCGGGCGGCGGGTTGTCCTGGAAATAGTAGTCGTACCTTCGGTGTAGATCGGAGGTGAACTGCCAGGCTTCGCTGTAGGACAGGCCGCTGTCTTTGGGGAAGATGATCTTGATATAAAGCCCACCCTGGTGCTCCGCTTTCAGCCTCTCCAAGACCGCCGCGAGCTGCTCGCGGGTCGCCGTCCTGAATTCGGTGTCCGCTGGGGTCTTGTAGGCGACTGCGGGCTCGCCGCTACGTTTGGAGTAGCGCACTTCCACCACATAGCGCCCGCGGGGGCTGCGGGCCGGTTTCACCAGCTTGTCGTACTTTACCTTCAAGTTGGCGTACTCGTCCTCGATGGTGGCCAGACGATGGTCCGAGCGCTGCAGCTGGATACGTGCGTCGCTCAGCTCCTGTTCCTTGCTCCGGTTGCTCTCGCGCAGGCCGGTAAGCTCTGTATTGGCGCTCTGGTAGCGCTCCTGCAGGCGGGAGTAGTCCTGTTCGAGGGACGATAGGGTGCGCGTAGCGCGCTCGAGGCGGTCCTGCAATCGCACCGATTGCTGATTCAGCTCGGTGACCTGGTTGCGCAAAGCCTGCTCCTCGGCACGCAGCCGCGCTACCTGGCGTTGCCGACTGTCCAGAGCGATCTCCTGTTGCTCCTGCTTCTCCTCCATGCGCATCAGCTGCATGCGCAGCATGGACAGCTCGTTCTCCGTGGCGATGAGCTGCACCGCCAGGCTCTCCTTCTCTTCTCCGGTTTCGCGCGCCAGTTCTGCCGCCCGCCGTTCCGCCTCCATGGTGGCGCGCAGCTCGTTGACCAGTTCCATGTTACGGATCAGTAGTACCACCATGGCGAGCAGGAAGATCATGACGATCACCGTCATGACATCCGTGAAGGACGGCCAGAAGCTTTCTTCCTGCTCTGCGCCGTGGCGATTGAGGCGCAGGTCGACGAACCCCCCGTCTTGGCTCATGCGTCGTCCGGCAGGCGAAAGCCGGTTCTCAGCAGCTGCTTGAGGCCGGCCATGTCGTCGGAGAGGGAGTGGATCCGGCTGCTGTAGGCGTCCAGGGTGTTGATCAGGTGCTTCTGCACGGTCTCGAAGGTTTGCTGGGAGCCCGTCATCTGATGCACCAATGACTGCAGCGAGCGGATCAGCCCCGAGAACTCGTAGAGGATGGTGTCCGTCTGAATCTGGAACTTGGGCATCAATTCGTTGCTGGTCACCTGTTCCACGGCACCCAGCAGATTGGTCTGCACATCGGTCATCTTGAGATAGAAGTAACCGAAGTAGAGGAAGCAGACGATGGCCGTGATCGTGGTCGACAACGCGGTGGACATGCCGTGCACCACCATGCCCATGCCGCCGACATTGACGGTCGACTCCAACAGGTCCGAGGCCCCGATGAGGGCGATGGAAAGCGAAACGATGGTGCCGAACACGCCGGTGAGGATTAATACGTTGTTGATGAACCTGGGAAAGCTGTTGCGCGTGCTTTCCGCGGCGACGAGGGTGGAGGCCAGGGCGCCGTGGTTGATCGGGCAGTGGGCCTCGTAGAGCCGCGCCATGGTGCGGTAGCGCCGGGATACGATCGAATTGCCGGGCACGCCGTGCAACGGGCGGTCCGGGTTTTCCTGCAGGTTACGCAACAGGCGGGCGAGGGCCGTCTCCTCCCTGGCGTAGCGCAGGAAGACGGCGATCATCTTCAATAACCCAAGGCCGAATAGGGCCAGAATCCCGCCGTTGATCAGGAAACCGGTTGGCGTGAGCTGCTCACGAAAATACACTTGGTTGATGAAGTCGAACTTCCAATACAGCAGACCAGCCGCTAGCGAGGCTAGAATGATCATGCGCAGGAGGATGTTGAGACTGAAATGGCGGCGCAGTTGAATCTCGTCCAAGTTTCTGACCCTGATCGAAAAAAGCTCGCGCAAGCTTACCACATTTCGGGCCCGGAATCGGGGCCCCGGGAGAGCAGGAACGGCCGATCTCTTGACTACGAAAGCCAGAACCGACTTACTCGCCATGTACCGCTCCGCCCTCGCTCGGGTGAACGGGCGAACTGCCGTTGCCGAAGCGCTCAAGGCGGCTGCGCCGACCGGAACTGTGGCCCTGGTCGCCCTTGGCAAGGCCGCCCAAGCGATGGCGGAGGGGGCCTGCGAAAGCTTGGGATCGTGCATCCGCAGCGGGCTGCTGATCTCCAAACCCGGGCATCTCGACTGGGATTGGCTGGCACGGAACGGGCTGCAAGGGGTCGAGGGCGGTCATCCCATGCCGGACGACAGCAGTCTCCTCGCCGGCCAACGTCTGCTTCGATATCTCGCGGCCCTGCCGAGGGATGAGACACTGGTCTTCCTTCTGTCCGGCGGGGCGTCGAGCCTTGCCGAACACCCGCTGAGCGGGATCTCGGTACACGACCTGCGCCGGATCAACGGCTGGTTGCTGGCCAGCGGCTTCTCGATCGAACAGATGAACCGGGTGCGCAAGACGGTCTCGGCGGTCAAAGCAGGGGGATTGCTGCATCGGCTCGCGGGGCGGTCCGTGCGCGCCCTGCTGATCTCCGACGTGCCGGGAGACGACCCGGGGGTGATCGGCTCCGGACCCCTGGTTCCCGACCCGACGCTGGCGGAAAGGGTTGCTGCGCTCGACCTGCCCGTGTGGTTGCGGGGGATGGTAGAGCGTGGGCTGACGGAGCGCGCCGGCGCTTCCGGGGCAGATGACGTGAACCTGCGCCTGGAGATCGTGGCCACCCTGGAGGATGC
>JAHEIA010000136.1 GCA_024639625.1 Chromatiales bacterium | reverse complement strand
CTGTTCGTGTCTCTGGTGTTGAGCAAGGGTATGAATCTCTACGCGGAGGAACACTCCTCGCGCGCGCTCATGGAGCACATGCCGGAACTTATGGAGCACGTGGAGGTGGCCTGTTACCGTTGCTTCCCGAACTCGCTGCCTTTTTACCTGAAGAGCCACGTCACCCTGATCAGCGACGAGACTGGCGGGGAGTTGCAGAGCAACTATATCCAATTCACCCTCGAACAGTCCCCAGAGTGGCCGGATATCGTGGTGTCCCATGAAGACCTCGACCCTTGGCTCGCCACGAGGACAGCTCCAGTGTTCATGATCGCACGCCGCAAACACGGAGCAATCCTGCGCGACATCGCGGCGCCCTTCGGCACCTCTCCCCAACCGTTGGGCGGCTACTACTGGGGCGTTCTGCTCGACCCACAGGGGAGCAGGCGCTGAGATGTGCGGTATCGCCGGCGTCTTGGCCCTCGGCGCTCGTCCCCCGCGCAGGGTCTGCGACCCGCGGGTAGAGGCCATGGTGCAAGCCATGCGCCACCGCGGCCCCAACGAGGCCGGGACTGCCGTGCTTGGGGCCGGGAGTTTCGGGGCCACGCGTCTCGCCATCCGCGGGGTCGCGAACGGGGCCCAGCCGGTAACCGACGCGCAAGGCCAGGTAATCGCCGTGTGCAACGGCGAGATCGACAATCACCGGGAACTGCGGGCCTGGCTTGCCGCACGAGGTCATACCTTGGATTCCGACAGCGACGTCGCCGTCATCCCTGGTCTCTATCTCGAGTTGGGAGAGCCTTTTGTCGAGCAGCTCAAGGGGGCCTTCGCCCTCGCGCTTCACGACCCGAAGCAGAACCTCCTGTTGCTCGTCCGTGATCGCGCCGGCGAGCGGCCGCTGTATTATGTCCGCTCCGGCGACGAGATCCTGTTCGCCAGCGAAATCGCCGCTCTGGCCGGCGCCCTGCCTGACGTACCAGAGCTTTCCGAACCGGCGATCGGCAGCTTTCTACGCTTCGGCTACATTCCCGCGCCTGCCTCTCCCGTGGACGGCATGCGAAAGCTGGGACCCGCCGAGTCCTTGCGTATCGATACGCGCAACGGCGAGGTTCACAGCCGCCGCTACTGGAGCTGGCACGTCGGGCACGCGGCCAAGCAGACCCCGGACGAGGACGCCTTCGACCAGGTGTTTCGCGACGCGGTCGCCAAGCAGACCGACGTCGAGGTGCCTTACGGAGTGTTTCTCAGTGGCGGGATCGACTCCTCGCTCATCGCAGCAGTGTGCAAGGACGTGCACTCCGGCGTTTCGCTAAAAGGCTACACCCTGCGCTTCGAGGAAGAGTCCTACGACGAAGGCGATTACGCCAGCCAGGTTGCCGACACCCTGGATATCGAGAAGCGTTCGATCTGGGTGGGACCTGAAGATCTGGCCGCGGAGATCGAACGCCTGGTTGCGCTCACCGGCGAACCACTTGCCGACCCGGCCTGGGCACCGACGGCCCTGTGCGCCCGTAAGGCGGCCGAAGAGATCACTGTCGCGCTCGGTGGAGAGGGCGCAGACGAGTTGTTCGGAGGTTACCCCACCTATCTCGGGATCGGCCTAGCACAACGTTACCGCGCCCTGCCCGGCTCGTTGCGACGCGGCCTGCAGTGGGCGGTGACCCGTTGGCCCGTCTCCGACAAGAAGGTCGCGCTGTCCTTTTTGCTCAAGCGATTCGCCGAAGCGGCCGAGCTCGACGGTTTCCAGCGGCACCTGCTCTGGACCTCGAACATCGGCCCTGGTTTGCTGGTACGCCTGGGAATCGCCCCCTCGGCGACGGCTCTGCGCTCTCCTCTGCTGGAGGGATCCACGCTCGACCGCGTCCAATACCACGATTTCACCACCTCTCTCGCCGAGGGTCTCCTGACCAAAGCCGACCGTGCTGGAATGAGCACCGCACTGGAACTGCGCACGCCGTTCCTGGACCCGGACGTCGCTGAGTTTGCCGCTTCTCTAGCTGATGGCGAGCGAGTCCGCGGCGTGCGGACGAAGGTCTTTTTGAAGCGTTACGCCCTGCGCTACCTGCCATCGCGCATCGTGTATCGGCGCAAACGGGGTCTCTCGATCCCCCTCGCGCGATGGCTGCGGGGACCTCTGCACGCCTGGGCGCAAGAACGGCTGAGATCACCTCGGCTCGAGGCGGCGGGCGTCGCGCCGTTGGTGGCGCTGGGAATCCTCGACGAGCACCAGCGACGAATCGCCGATCACGGGCGCGCCCTGTGGACCCTGATCGTGCTCAGTCTGTGGCTGGACTGGCTTGCCGGCAACGGTTCGTCGGGCGCGCAAGATTAGGACGCCCGAGCCGTCTCAGCGCTCGCCGAGCCCCGGCCGGTCCGGGTAATCGTCGATCCCGTCGCCCATCACATCCTCGATCGCAGCCTCGAAGACCCGGCCGCTTCGAAACTTCCGGTAGAGCGGGATGCCAACCCCGATGGAGACGGCGAACAACACCACAGCCACCGCGCTTTGCAGCCCATCCCCGGTCGCCACACCGCTGCCGGCCAGGCCGAACACCAGGGTCTGCGGGGCATGGCCGATCACCGATGCAGCAAGGAAAGGGGCCACGGCGATCCGCGAAACCCCGGCAAGAAGATTGACCAGCAGATTGTTCCCGACAGGGAACAGGCGAACCGCGAGCGTCATGGAAAATGGATGGCGGCCGAGGAACTCGTCGACCCGGCGGACACGCCGAGGATACCGAGCGGTGATGGCGCCGCGCGCCAACAGCCTCGCATAGGCAAACCCGGCCAGCACACCAGCCATTTCCGCCAGTAAGGCGAGTCCCGTGCCGGCCAGCGCGCCGTACAGATACCCGGCGACGAAGGCGAAGATCTGCCGCGACAACCCCAGCCCGGTAAACAAGGCGCCCACGGCGACGAACGCGAGGGAACCGACCAGCCCATTGCCGCGAATCTCCGCATCGGCCCACCGCTTGAGATCGTCCGCTCCGTACTCGAACCCCATCTGTCCGATCAGGGCGGCCATCAACAGGAGAGAGAGGCCCACGAACACGCCTCGCAGCACGATTCCAGAATTCACCAACAACTCCCTGCGCCTCGTTACCCGAATGGCCGAGCATGATACACCGACTCGGCGTCCGTGGCTTCCGCAAAGCGCTCTGGCAACCATGCCCTGCGACGGAAATAATCACGCCTCTCGTTAGGGCAAGCCCGTTCGCGAAGCCTTCCGGAGGTGCGGAGGCCCGCAGGGTGCGCTGCAGCGCCCTACCGCGGGGGACATAGCAACAACCCAGCCGGTTGGCCCGCTGAATAGCAGGTTTACCCCCCCATCTCCCCGAGGAATCCCGGCGTTTCTGCGTCTTGCTGAGAGGGCACTGAAGGGTTACGCTGCGCGATGCCTATCTACCCCGTCCCACCCGGCCGGCCGGCGACGGAATGGTTTCTGGGAGCGCCTGATGCTGAAGAGAATGATCGCGGTTCTGATCCTTCTGGCCCTGGTTTTCGGCGGCATCTTCGTGTGGAAGAAGAGCCAAATGGCCCACATGGCTGCCATGATGAGACAACCGCCACCGCCCGCTACGGTGGCGGTCACCAGCGTGCAGCGGGAAGACTGGCAACGTTGGCTCGGTGCGGTAGGAACAGTAACGGCTAACCAGGGGATCTTCGTCACTAACGAGGTGCCCGGTCAGGTCAAGGAGATCTTGTTCGAGTCGGGTCAGGAAACGCAGCAAGGCGACATCCTGCTGAAACTAGATGACAGCGTGGATCAAGCCGAACTCAAAGGTCTGATCGCCGAGCGCGACCTTGCCGGAATCAAATACCGACGCCTGGCGCGCCTGTTGAAAGACAAATCGGTGTCCCAGTCCGACGTCGACGAGGCCAAGGCTACGCTCGACAGTAGCGAGGCCCAGGTCGCATCCAAGCAGGCCACCATCGCCAAGAAGACGATCCGTGCACCCTTCAGCGGCTTCTTGGGAATCCGGCTGGTCGACCTTGGGGAATATCTGGCGCCGGGTTCCCAGGTGGTGCCGCTGGATGCCCTGGAACCGGTTTATCTGGATTTCGCACTGCCGGAGCGGCATTTCGCCAGCCTGCACACCGGCCAAGCGGTCAACTTGCGGCTTGCCGCCCATCCGGCAAAAGAATTCGGCGGCGCGATCACGGCGATCAATCCAGGGGTGGACACGGCTACGCGCACGGTGCGCGTGCGCGCTACGCTCGCCAACCCGGATCTGCTGCTGCGTCCCGGGATGTTTGCCGACGTACAGGTGCTGCTGCCCGCGCACGGCAACGTGCTCAGTCTGGCAGAGAGCGCGATAACCTATAACCCTTATGGGAACGCCGTATTCCAGGTGCTCGAGCAGGATGGTCACCTGCAAGTGCAGCGCCGCCAAGTGGAGACGGGGCTGAGCCATGATGGCCGCGTGGAGATCCTCCACGGCCTCGAGGAAGGCGACCGGGTGGTCCTCGCCGGCACCGTGAAACTGCGCAACGGCCAGGCCATACAGATCGACAATAGCGTGCGGCCGGAACAAGGCGCCGTGACCCAATCCGGGGCGCCCTGAGCCGGGCACACACAATGAGCTTTACCGACATCTTCGTCCGGCGACCGGTACTCTCGTCCGTGGTCAGTCTGCTGATCCTGGTGGTGGGCCTGCGTTCCTTGTTCACCCTGGAGGTGCGCCAGTACCCGGAGACGAAAGATACCGTCGTCACGGTTACCACCAGCTATCCCGGCGCCAGCGGCGAACTGGTCAAGGGCTTCATCACCACGCCGCTGCAACAGGCCATCGCGGAAGCCGACGGCATAGACTATCTGTTCTCCACCTCGGTGCAGGGCCGCTCCACCATCGAGGCGCACATGCGCCTGAACTACGACCCCAAGGAGGCAATTTCGGAGATCCAAGCCAAGGTTGCGAGCCAGCGCAACGTGCTGCCGGCGGAGTCCGAAGACCCGGTGATCGACGCTGCCACCGGCGACCCCACAGCGCTCATGTACATGGCCTATTACAGCGAGAGCATGAGTCTGTCGCAGATCACCGACTATCTGTTGCGGGTCGTACAGCCCAAGCTGCAGGCGATCCCCGGGGTGGCCAAGGCGCAACTGATCGGCAACAAGACCTTCGCCATGCGCATCTGGCTCGATCCACGGCGCATGGCCGCGTTGGGGGTCAGCCCCTCCCAGTTGGAAGACGTCCTGCAACGGAACAATTATCTCGCCGCCGTCGGTCGCCTCAAGGGGGAATACGTGTCGGTGGACCTAGGCGCCACCACCGACGTGAGTCGGGTAGAAGACTTCCGCAATCTGGTGGTCACAGGGAGCGAGGACACCCTGGTGCGTCTACGCGACGTGGCCGATGTGGAACTGGGCGCCGAGGACTACGAGACCACCACCATGTACAAGGGGATCCCGGCGATCTTCGTCGGCATCGAGCCGGCGCCGGGACAAAATCCGCTGGAGGTGGCGAATCGAGTGCTCGCGGCGATGCCGGAGATCCGCGCACAGTTGCCCTCGGGACTGCAGGCCCACATCCCTTACGACGCCAGCGTGTTCATCCGCGACTCCATCAAGGAGGTGTTTACGACCCTTGCCGAGGCGGTGCTGATCGTGCTGTTGGTCATCTACCTGTCTCTCGGGTCCTTGCGGGCGGCCTTGATTCCGGCCCTCGCCGTGCCGCTTTCCCTGGTCGGTGGCGCCTTCCTGATGCTGCTCATGGGCTTTTCCATCAACCTGCTCACCCTGCTCGCCATGGTGCTCGCGATCGGGCTGGTAGTGGACGACGCCATCGTAGTGGTGGAGAACGTGCACCGGCATATCGAACAGGGTGCGTCGAAGATGCAGGCCGCGCTCCGGGGCGCCCGCGAGCTCGCGCTCCCCATCATCGCCATGACCACCACTCTGGTGGCGGTGTATGCGCCCATCGGTTTCATGGGCGGGCTGGTAGGCACCCTGTTCACCGAGTTCGCCTTCTCCCTGGCGGCCGCAGTGCTGGTCTCCGGTATCGTTGCCCTGACCCTGTCGCCCATGCTGAGCGGTCGGGTGCTCAAGTCGGCGGACGATCCCGGGCGCTTCGAGAAACTGGTGGAACGCTTCTTCCACTGGCTCGCCGAGCGCTACCGCCGCTTGTTGCACGGTGCATTGAATTATCTCCCCGTGACCATAGTGTTCGCCGCGGCGGTACTCTCGAGCATCTATTTCATGTTCGTCACCACGCGCAGCGAGCTCGCGCCCACCGAGGATCAAAGCATCCTGTTCTTCCGCGCGGTGGCGCCACAGACCGCCACGCCGGAGTACAACGTGCTTTACGCGAAGGAGGTGCTGAAGCTGTTCGAGTCGGTGCCCGAGTACCACGAGAGCTTCCTCTTGGTAGGCTTCGGCGGCGACCCGACGGTTACCTTCGGCGGGTTCAAGATGCCGCCTCGCGCGGAGCGGGAGCGTTCCCAGAGCGCGGTGCAGGCCGAAGTGCAGGGCAAACTTCAGAGCGTCGCGGGACTCCAGCTCGCCATCTTTCCGCGGCCCAGCCTGCCCGGTACCGGTCGCGGTCTACCGCTGCAGTTCGTGATGATCTCAGACGCGGATTACCAAGAGATGGACCGCATAGCCGGCGAGCTGATTGGTCGTGCCATGGGCAGCGGCAATTTCATGTTTCTGCGCAAGTCCATCGATTTTAGTCGGCCCAAGATCACGATCGAGGTCGACCGCGACCGAGCGGGCGCCCTGGGCATCTCGATGCAGGACATCGGCCGCAGCCTGTCCGTGATGTTGGGGGACGGCTACATCAACCGATTCAGCCTGGCGGAACGCAGCTACAAGGTGATCCCCCAGGTAGCCCGCAAGTTCCGTCTCGATCGCGACATGCTGAACGACTTCTATGTGCCATCGCGCTCGGGCGAGTTGGTTCCGCTCGGCAATCTGGTGGGTTTCAGCGAGGCCGTGGAGCCCTCGCAGCGCACCCAGTTCCAACAGCTCAATGCCATCACCATCGAGGGCATCATGGCCTCCGGTGTCCCGCTGGGCAATGCCATGGCCTACCTGGAAGAGCAGGCTGCAGAACTGTTCCCCGACAGCTACAGCTACGATTTCACCGGTGAGTCCCGGCAGTATGCTCAGCAGGGCAGTGCCTTGATCGTCACCTTCTTCCTGTCCCTGCTGGTGATCTACCTGGTGCTTGCGGCCCAGTTCGAGAGCTGGCGCGACCCCCTGATCATCCTGGTGTCGGTTCCCATGTCGATCGCCGGGGCCCTGGCCTTCCTGACACTGGGCTTCGCCACCATCAACATCTATACCCAGGTGGGCTTGATCACCCTGATCGGTCTCATCGCCAAGAACGGCATCCTGATCGTCGAGTTCGCGAACCAACTGCAACAGCACGAAGGGCTGAGCAAGCGGGAAGCGGTCGAGCAGGCCGCCGCCATCCGCCTGCGTCCCATCCTAATGACCACGGTAGCCATGGTGGTGGCCATGGTGCCCTTGCTAACCGCCTCCGGACCCGGAGCGGCCAGTCGCTTCGACATTGGGCTGGTGATCGCGACCGGGCTCGGCATTGGCACCCTATTCACGCTTTTCGTAGTGCCAGCGGTGTACCTGTTGGTGGCCCGCAGCCACGCCGACGATGCCACAACGCAAGCGGTGGCGCTGGATGAGCCGGCACCGGGTGCGCACGACGCAACACCCAGCAGGAGCTAGACTTACGCAAATGGGCAGGTTAGGAAAGCTCGCGGCATGGCAGAGACCAAAACTAGGGGGTGACTAAAGATGAGATCCACATTCAGCGGAGCGCTGTTCGTACTCGCGGGCGCCATGTTTTCGCTTTCCGTGCTTGGTCAGGGAAACTTGGAGAACCCGCAGCCCGGTTCTTCTGAGAGCGGGATAAGCGTGGTGTCGGGCTGGCACTGCACAGCCAATCAAATCGATATCCAGTTTCCTCCGCAGTGCCAGTTTGCCGGCGGAGCGACCGTGCTTCAGGCGGCCTCGGGCACC
>JAHEIA010000135.1 GCA_024639625.1 Chromatiales bacterium | reverse complement strand
GGTCATCGCAGATCACGAGGAGGCCTACCGGCTGCTCCGTGAGGGCAGGATCTTGCCCCTCGAGAGCATCCTGCAGCGCCAGCAACAAACCAGGCCGGGTCGCGTCCTCGAGGTCGAGCTGGAACAGGACGACGGGGTGTTGGTGTACGAGTTGGAGGTCCTCGATAAACAAGGGGCTGTCTGGAAGCTTCTGTTCGATGCCCGCAGCGGAGACTTGCTCCAGAGGGGCCGGGAAGACTAAGCATGCGCCTGCTACTGGTCGAGGACGATAAGGCCCTGGTGGATCGTCTGTTGCCTGCGCTCAGCCGGGCCGGGTTCGCGGTCGACATCGCGGACAACGGCATTGATGGCGAGTTTCTCGGCGACGAGGAGCCATACGATCTGGTGGTGCTCGATCTTGGGCTCCCCGGGCGCCCTGGACTGGAGGTTCTGCGCGGCTGGCGCTCCCGGGGCAACCGGGTCAGCGTGCTCATTCTCACGGCGCGGGATGCCTGGTTCGAGCGCGTCGATGGTTTCAAGGCCGGGGCGGACGACTATCTCGGCAAACCGTTCCACGTCGAGGAACTGGTCGAGCGGATCAAGGCCTTGGTGCGTCGGGCGGAGGGGCGCCCCGGGCCGACGGTCCAATGCGCGGGACTGGAACTGGACGAGTCCCGCCAAGAGGTTCGGCTGCCGGACGGCGTTCGAGTCGCACTGACCGGGACCGAATTTCGTCTGCTGCGCTATTTCATGCTGCACCCGGGCCGGATCCTTTCCAAGACGCAGCTCACGGAGCATGTCTACGAGCAGGATTTCGATCGCGATAGCAATCTGATCGAGGTCTATGTGCGGCGCCTGCGCGCCAAGCTGGGCTCCGGGCGCATCGTCACCCGGCGTGGTCAGGGCTACCTGTTTCTCGAGCATGCGGAATGAATTCTCTGGAGACTCGCCTGCAGTTGGGTCTGGTTGCCAGCCTCGTGGTGCTGGTTGGTTTGCTGCTCTGGGGCGGCGCGAAGGCACTCAACGCCCTGGCCGAGTCGTTTGTTGCGGAACGTCTGGAGCATGACGCCGGGGCGTTGCTCGGGGCGGTGCGCCCCGGACGGGCGCGCGGTTCCGGTCCCGGGATGCGGGCTCAGCGTGTCACGCCGGTCTACCAGCAGCCGTTTTCCGGGCATTATTACGTGGTCCGCTATGCCGACGGCGAAACAATACGCTCGCGATCGCTTTGGGATCAGACTCTAGACCTGCCAAACCAGGAGCCCGGGGCGAAGGAGCTGTTACTCCTGCCGGGGCCGGAGAACCAGGAACTGCTGGTCTGGATCGGCGGTTTCCGCAAACAGGGGCATCGCCTCACCCTCGCGGTGGCCGAAGACATCGCTCCTTTGCGCGCCCAAATCGTCCGCTACCAGCTGTGGCTTGCGATGAGTGCGCTCGCGGCCACGGTATTGCTCTTGGTGTTGCAGCGTCTCGTGGTGCGCAAGACGCTGCAGCGACTGGACCGCGTGCGTGAAGAGCTTCGCCTGGTGGGGAGCGGTCAGGCAGCGAGCCTGGGCGAGTCGGTGCCGGAAGAGATACTGCCCCTGGTGCGCGAGATCAATCGCCTGCTCGGGCTGCTCGGGGCCCGCATGCAGCGGTCGCGCAATGCGCTTGGCAATCTGGCTCATGCCATCAAGGGGCCGCTCAATCTGTTGATTCAGGGTCTCGACCAAGAGCATTCCGCGCCCCCCGAGATGCGGCGCGATCTGGTCGCACAAGCCGAGCGCATCCGTTATCTGACGCAGCGGGAGCTGCGCCGCGCACGCCTCGCCGGCTCGGGTGCGCCGGGACAGCGCTTTGACCCTGAAGCGGACGTGCCGCCGCTGATCGGTGCCCTGCAGCAGATGTATCTGGACAAACGGCTGGATATCCAGTGCACGACAGTTCCGCAGCGGGCGCTGGAGATCGACCGGGAGGATCTACTCGAGCTGTTGGGGAACCTTTTGGACAATGCCTGCAAATGGGCCCGCTCTCGAGTGCGGTCTCGACTCGAAGAGGAGGCGGGAGTTCTCCAAGTGGTCATCGAGGACGATGGGCCGGGCGTTTCCGCGAGCCAGCTGACACGGCTCACGAAGCGTGGGGTGCGGATCGATGAGTCGACAGAGGGGCATGGGTTAGGCCTCTCGATCGCCCAGGATGTGGCGCACCTGTACGGTGGTGCGCTGCAGTTTTCCGCGTCTCCCGATTTTGGCGGGCTACAGGTGATCGCCAGGTTGCGGCTCACCTCTGTGCACCCAGGAGCATAATTTCGGATGCCCTGGATGTACGACTGTATGTACCTAAACAGCGCTGATTTTCAGCTTCGTTTCAGGGCGGTGGTGCATACTGTTCTTGCATCGGAGAAAAGGCGGTTCTCCGCAACAGCAAGGGTTCTCCCCCTCTAGGAGTGCCGGGGGAAACCACGGAGAGGAGGTCCTCATGAACACTTCTCGTAGCATTGCTGTCCCGCTGATCGTGGCAACCCTGGGCGCCGGGAACATCGGCGCCGCCGCGCTCGGCCAGCCGAATTTCGTACAGTTCGATAGCGATCGTGACGGCGCGCTCAGTGAACAGGAATTCACTCAGGCGCGGGCTGAGCGCATGGCGCAGCGTGCCGCTCAAGGATACCGCATGCGGCACGCCGCTTATGCGCCCGACTTTGCCGCTTTGGATCTGAACGCCGACGGCATCATTGGCGTGGACGAGTTCTTGCAGCACCAGAGCAGCCGGCAGAGGATGGGGTACGGGACACCCTGGCGCCATTGCCGCTGGCGTTGATCGGCGGGCCGCGCTAAGTCGTTAGCGGTGTCGGCCGTGTGGAGGGCCGGAAGACGAACCCCTCCAGGTGGCCGCCATCGCGACGGTTCGAATTGATCAGGTAACGGGGAAATAGAGCAGCACCGAGATGCCAGCAACGAAGAAGATCGCGCCAAGGACCAGCACCGCGATCTTGAGTCGTCGGGACTGGAACTTGGTCGAGATGCCGGAGAAAAATAGGACGGACGCAAAGATCACCGTGAGCAGGATGTACTGGTCGGACTGGTCGTTGGCGGCCCGTGCCTCCTGTACCTTGTCCACCACCTGGTTGTTGCGCTCTTCCGCCTGCGTGTTTTCCGGTAGCTGATACTCGGGCATAACGAACGGGTGGGGCGGGGCCTGCGGATTATCGAACGGATCGGTGGCCAGCCAGGCGAGCACCGCGCCGCGGAACATGGGTTCTACCCGTGCCAACAGGGAGTCGGCAAGATCGTCGTCGCCCGCGCGTTTTGCCCGGTAGTACTCTAAGAACACCGCGACCTGGATGGCTTGTTTTTGGCCGCCGAGTATTTGCAGTCTGCCCGCCTCTCTGGAAAATGCGGATGCCTCTGCCAACGCGAAGGATTGTATACCGCTCCAGCGGGCCGATTGATACGCGCACCACGCCGAGGATACGGTGGCGAGGGACAGCAGGACCGCGCCGGCCAGTTCGATCCACCGGTCGATGCGTTGCATTGGGGTACGCGGGACATTCTTGCCGAGTTTCATCATCATCGTTCTCCCCTTGCAGGCCCCGCCCGGCGGCTATTGGCGTATCCAATCTACCGGCCCGGGCGACACCTGGGACTGCTGGTCTTCACATGCCGGTCCTCCTGCCTCGACTTCCCGGTGGCGCGACACGATCCAGTTCGCGCCTTCCCCCTGACCTAGTGCTGGCAACCCGCGCCCGGTGTCTTGCGATCCGGCGTATCGGCAATTGCTGATACTACAGGAACCGCTTGGTATTCGAATCAGATCGTGCAGTGTTGCCCGCAAAATCGTGCGTATTCTTGCTCTGGCGCAACGAAATCTTTCGACTCCTTGACCGGCAAGGACCTAGGTGCCCCACCGGGAATGCTTTTTCGCGTTCCCCTGGCGAGGAGCGAAACGACGAGGAACTCCACCGGTAGCCCCGGTGCCGAGAGGCTGGCGAGAAGTTATTGGGCCTTTGGTCCGTGCGCGAAGCTCGCTTCGCAGGCGACGGCAACTAACACTCGGGCCGCGGACAAATGGCTAGCTGGTCACGCGACTCGCCATCGCTCAAGCTGCACCCGATACGCAAGACAACCGGTCCCAGGTCGAACCACCGATCGATCATCGGGACAGGAGAGATCGAGGTATGCCGAGGAGAACCCTGCCCGGCTGTCCTCCGGTACACGCACGCGGTGAGCCGATGCCCGGGGCGATCCGATTATTTTTTCTTCTTTTTTTTCTTCTTCTTTTTCTTGTCTTTCTTCGTAGGATTGGCTCCGCCGGCTTCCACTGCTTCGTCGCGCTCGGCCCCTTGCACCCGATACTTCTCTACCAACTCCTCATAAGCGGCCAACTCTTGCGGATCAAAGACAGAGACCACGCCGTAGTTGGTTCGGGCAGTATACCCCAGTCCCCCGACGACGAGGTCTGCGACCCCTTTGATCAGGGATAACGCTGCTGGATCTTGCAGCTCTTTGCTCTGGAATCCGCGTTCGGCAAGCTGTTCCAGCAGATCGATCTGGGCAAGCGGTTTGGGCTCTTTGGCGAGTACGGCACGCGGAATCTGGTAGATCTTGAGATCGCTCATTGATTTTCTCCTCCGGCGGTAAAAAAAGTAGCGGTCCAGCGAAAGAGTGTCAATCATTTGGCGTCGGGCGCGGCGGCGAATAGGTATGGCTAACGGCGCAGTTGATATCGGTCAGGGCCAACCCGGGGCAGTTAGGTCTATACTGCGAAAGGTTTAGTTTGCGGTATGAAACGAGGGATAAGCGCCAATATCCGTTACGCAGAGGAGGGGCTCATGAAACCATCGGTAGTCGGTTGGATTTCGTCTTTGGTGTTGGCGCTTCCCACGATCGTCTTGGCGGACCTGGATCCCCAAATCGTGGTGTACGTGGAAGAACCGGTAGCTGGGGCGGTTTACACCGGGGTGACCAATCTGCGGGGTTGGGCCGTGGGCCCCGACGGCATCGACCGGGTCGAATATTTCATCGACGGCGTGCGGATGGGTGATATCCCTTACGGTGGTGAGCGTCGCGATGTGGGCGATTACTATCCGGCGTTTCCGGACTCGGATCTTTCCGGTTATTCCATGGCCTTCACCTACAGCCGACTGGACGCCGGTCCTCACACCCTGATGGTGAGGGCATTCGATCCCGCCGGCGATCACAATGAGCAGTCGCAGGTCTTCTCGGTGACTCGCTTCTCCGACCCGTTCATCAGAGATCCGCGGGAGGTCAACCTGCTCGCGGCCAGCGACGTCGTGATCGATAGCGCATCTTCATTGACCATCTACGGGGCCCGGGTTCAAGGTTTGCCGGTAAATCTCAGTCTGGAATGGAGGACCGCGAATCAGGATCTCAACATCGTGGCGATCGATGCCGCTGCCGGGGTCTACGGCTTTGAATCATTGATCGCGAATCGAACCATCGCGGGACAGGACGGCTGGGAGCTGCAGTCCGGGCTGGGTAGCGCTGTAGTTCAGGTCGACGCTGGCACGGTGAACGGGACCCAGGTAGTGCGCCATCTGCAGACGGTTGCCGCGAATCAGCCGGCCCGCCTGACGCGGGAAAACGATGCGAGTTACCGGTTCCCCTCGATCACCACGGGCCAGTCTGTCTTGTTGCTGCAGTTCGATGCCACAGGTGATTTCATCGCCCAATTCGCGCTCGGGCACGATGTGAACAGCGACGATATTCTCACCGCCGGCGAGTTGGGGCCGGCGTTCGGGGTGGACAACCGCAGCTTTGTAATTCAAGGTGCCGCCGAGGGCGCCTTAGCGACGGCGCCGTTCAACACGGAGACCCGCTTGGGGAACGCCGGTAGCGACTGGTATCGCCTGCGCTTGCGCATCGATCTAGCGGCTAACGGTGGGGAAGGAGCGGGAAGCCTTTTCTATATGAACCTCAGCGCTGGGGATACCGTGTTCCACGCCATCCCGGAATTGCAGGCTGTGGACTTGGGGCTGACCGCGATGAGCCCGGACGCCCAAACGGAAGAATGGGACGCCATGTGGCTGCAATTGATGAGCGGCGGCGGAGCGATCCCGTCCGTGGATAATCTGCTGCCGAACCCGTAATCGGCACAGGAAACGCATCGGATCGCTCAGGCCGGCTGCCAGTTCTTCCATCCATACTGCAGCACGCCGGCATTCTGAAACCAGAGATTGCGCGCCAGCCGCTGCAAGGGGATGGTCAGGCGCAGCCCCAGTGCCTGCGAGCGAGCGAAAAACGCTTTGCGCTGTAACGACGGGATGCGATCCCGAAACGCAAAAGCGATGCTGTTACCGCCTTGCACGGCAACCAGCAAAAGTTGCCCGTCAAAGGCGGTTGCGAGCGCCTGATGGGCCGCCCGGGCGCGTTTGAAATCCTGGTTCCAGAGATTGGCCACCAGGACACCGGTTGGCGCCAGGCAGTGCCGGCAGTGGCCGAGGAAGTGCTGCTCCACTTGTTGTTCCACCATACCCTCCGCGCCGTAGAGATCGGCAAAGATGACGTCGTGGGTTCGACGATTCTCTGCAATATAGGTCTCAGCGTCTGCGACCATGACTCGCAGGCGTTCACAGCGGGGGAGGTCGAAGAAACGCCGAGCGATTGCGACGACCTGCTCCCGATTTTCCACGGCCACCACCTGGCACGCAGGAAAAAAATGCAACAATGCCCGCGCCAGGCCGCCGCCACCCAGCCCGAGGATCGCGGCCGAGTGGAGATGGCTGGGGAAGAGGGTGCCCAATATCATGGCTTGGGTGTATACGTGTTCGAGCCGAAAGGGGGTGAGCCGCGACATACAGCTTTGCTCCGCGGGAGTGCCGAAGCTCAAGGTGCGCCGCCAGCCGTCGTCGCGGACCTCGATCCAGCCCCGATCATCGCGCACCCGGTAGGTCAGCTTGCCTAGCGAATCCATGCCGGCAATTGTTGCGGATATCCCGGCTCGACACCAGAGGCGCCCTGGTGGCGAACCTGGCAGTCGGGCTACCGCTCCCGCAACTCGTTGCGCAGCAGGGCAAGCTTGGGTTACAAGGATCTGAGCATGTCTGTCCCAATAACACCACGCGATGTACTCGAATTTTGGTTCGCGCCGGAGCACCGACCGCTTTGGTTTCGATCGACCCCGGAGTTCGATGGGGATGTGCGCCGACGCTTCTCCGCTCTTTGGCAGACGGCCGCTAGCGGTGGCCTGGTGGCTTGGGAGACGACTTCCGAGGGGGCGTTGGCGCTGGTTCTTGTCCTGGACCAGTTTCCGCTGAACATGTTTCGGGGCGCTGCACAAGCCTTCGCCACCGAGTCGGCCTCACGTCGGGTGGCGGACAGGGCGATCGCGCGCGGATTCGATCAGAATATGGACGATGAGGGTAGGATGTTTCTTTATATGCCGTTCATGCACAGCGAGGACCTTGCGGACCAGGATCGTTCGGTTGCTTTGTTCGAGATGGCGGCGCTGAACAGGAATCTGGAATGGGCGCGCCACCACCGGGAGATCGTGCGCCGCTTCGGACGCTTTCCCCACCGCAATGCGGCACTAGGTCGCCCGAGCACGCAGGTGGAGATTGCCTGGCTGGGGTCCGGTGGTGCTTTCAAGGGATAGACCTGATGCGATCTTTGCTGATCATACAGCCCGGAAACAAGCTGCCGGCCCTCGGTCGGGTGGCTGGTGACTTTGCCTCCTGGGTATGCGCCGGAATGGGGGTTCCCGCGCAAAGCGCTGCGGTGGTGCAGCCCCATCTTGGGGAGACCTTGCCCCCGCCCGAAGCAGCGGGGGCGGTCGTAATCACGGGTTCCAGCGCCATGGTTACAGACCGGGAGCCCTGGTCGGAGCGCTCCGCCCTTTGGTTGCGGGAGGCTGTGACTCTCGGCACGCCCCTGCTCGGGATCTGCTTTGGGCACCAGCTCATCGCCCATGCCCTGGGCGGTCTGGTGAGCGACAATCCCAATGGCGTCGAGGTGGGAAGCGTCCCAGTGCGGCTTGCCGAGCGGGCCCAGTTGGACCCTCTGTT
>JAHEIA010000551.1 GCA_024639625.1 Chromatiales bacterium | reverse complement strand
CACCAATTTCGAGCTGGAGAAGCTGGCGAAAGAGGCCGACGGCGGCCCTATCAAGCGTCCTTCTGACGGCAAGCCGGTACAGAGTGTGGCCTTCTTGCAGTGCGCGGGCCAGCGCTCGGACAAAGAGGGACATCTGCCCTACTGCTCTGGTTTCTGCTGCAGCGAATCCATCAAGCAGGCGATCTACTTCAAGCAACAGAATCCGGACTGCGACACTACCGTGCTGTTCGATGACCTGCGTACGCCCGGGGCGGCGGGCGAAGATTTTTACCGTTCCGGCCAGCAGAAGGAAATCATTTTCTCCAAGGGCAAGGTTGCGGAAGTAAACCCCGGAGGCGCAGGTCTAACGGTCCGCTTCAAGGACCTAATCCTGAACGAAAACACCGAGATGGCGGCGGACCTGGTGGTGCTCGCCACCGGGATGGTGGCCAACACCGGCCCAGACCCGTACGCACAACTCGCGGTGGAAGAATCCGAATCCGAGGAAGAAAGGGCCTCGGCCCAGGCCAGGCTCGAGAATGCGCCACCGTCTATCCTCAACCTGGACTATCGTCAGGGCACGGACCTGCCGCAGCTTAAGTATGGCTTTGTCGACTCCCATTTCATCTGTTTCCCCTACGAGACGCGGCGCACCGGCATCTACGCGGCGGGTCCGGTCCGACGGCCAATGGATATGCAGCAGGCGATGGACGACGCCGCCGGCGCGGCGCTGAAGGCAATCCAGGAGGCGGAGAACGCGGGGCGGTGTATCGCCGCGCATCCGCGGGTGGGTGACCTTTCGTACCCAAGCTTCCGCAAGGAAGGCTGCACCCAATGCAAGCGCTGCACCGTAGAGTGCCCGTTCGGCGCCATCAACGAGGACGAGCAGCGCTACCCGGTGTTCAACGAATCGCGCTGCCGGCGCTGCGGGACCTGTATGGGGGCCTGCCCGGTGCGCGTGATCTCCTTCGAGGACTACTCCATCGATACGGTCGGCCAACAACTCAAGCATTGCGAAATACCGGACGAGTTCTCGGAGAAGCCGCGAATCCTGACACTCGCCTGCGAGAACGACGCCTATCCGGCCCTCGATCAAGCGGCCATGGCGGGCAAAGAATTGACCCCTTGGGCTCGCGTAATCCCGGTGCGCTGTCTCGGTTCGGTCAGCCTTTCCTGGATCACCGACGCCCTGAACAGCGGGTACGACGGGATCGTGCTCATGGGTTGCCGGCGGGACGCGGATTACCAGTGCCATTTCGTGCGGGGGTCCGCGATTGCGGCCGAACGCATGAGTAGGGTCGGCGACACCCTGCAATCTCTCAACCTGGAGCCTGAGCGAGTGGCCGTCTATGAGGTTGCGATCACCGACATCGAACGCGCACCCAGATTGATCAACGACATGGCCGAGACGGTGGAAAAGATCGGCATGAGCCCGTTCAAATTCTGAGGCGCAAGGTCCGGCATGCTACGCCGACCGGACCCCGCCCAGGGGATAAAGAATGATGAGCGACACGAATACAGGAACGATCGAGAAGTACCGGAACAGTTTCCTCAAGGAAGTCGAGGCGAACGTGGAAGAAGGCGAATGGGTCAAGATGTGCATGCAGTGTGGCGTGTGCTCCGGCTCCTGCCCCCTCGGCAAACATTGGGAGCACCCACCCCAGGAGATCTTCATGTTGATCCGGGCCGGGAAGCGCGAACAGGTTCTGAGCTCCGACGCCGTGTGGATGTGCACTTCCTGCTACAACTGCATCGTGCGTTGCCCTCGGGAGCTGCCGATCACCCATATCATGCACGGCCTGGCGCACTATGCGAAACGCTTGGGCATGGTTCCGCAGAACCAGCCGACGGCCAAATTTGCCCAGCTCTTCTGGGACAACCTGATGACGAAGGGCCGCGTCAACGAGCTCAAACTAGGCATGCAGCTCTACTTCATGAACGGCTTTGGCGAAGGCATCAAGACCGCGTTGAAGATGAAGGATATCGGATTGGGCATGGTGAAAACGAAGCGCATGAATCCCATGGAGATCCTGAGCGGCCATGCGGTGAAGGACCTCTCGGGCTTCAAGAAGATCATGCAGAAAGCCCACGAGCTCGAAGATGCCCGTGTGGGGAAACATGGTCGCTGAGGAGGCACTGATGGCTAAACGGGAATACTCCTTTTACCCCGGCTGTTCGTCCCAGAAAGGCGCATCCTCATCCAACTATCTGGTCTCCGTGCAGACCATGTGCGAAGAGCTGGACATCCAGCTCAACGAGATTCCGGACTGGAACTGCTGTTCCGCCTCGATCGGCTACGCCGGCGGTGGCGAGCTGCCGCGCATGGCGCTCTCGGCGCGAAATATCGCGCTCTCCGAGCAACACTATCCGGGTAAGGGAATCGTCGCGACCTGCGCTGCCTGCTGGCTGTCGACCCGGGAGGCGGCCGAGCGCCTGGGACACGACCAGAGCCTGTTCGCGGAGGCCAACGAGGCACTGGCCGAGGCCGGGCTCA
>JAHEIA010000134.1 GCA_024639625.1 Chromatiales bacterium | reverse complement strand
CGCGCTGAAGATCCGGGAATTGATGGAACTCCTGCGCGGCGAAGGAGCCTCCTGAAATGGCGGACGCTGATACTACCCTCGCCCAATTGAGCGGCGACTTCGACCGCCGCAACCTCGACTGGTACATCGACAAGCTGGTTCAGCTGCTGGTGTTTCTTGGCGGCATCTCGGCGATTGTCTTCATCATCGGGATCTTCGTTTTCATTACCGTGGAAGGTTTCGGCTTCCTGATCGATGACTTTTCCTTCAAGGAGTTCTTTCTTTCGCCCTACTGGTATCCCAGCGACGAGGACGCCCCCGAGTTCGGCATTCTGGCCCTGATCGCGGGCACCGCCAGCGTTACCGGCCTGGCGATGCTGGTCGCCATCCCCTTCTCCCTAGGGGCGGCGATCTACATCGGCGAGTTCGCCACCGGTAAGACCCGGGAATCCCTAAAGGTACTGGTCGAGCTGCTGGCTGCCATCCCCTCGGTGGTGTGGGGCTTTATCGGCCTCTCGATCATGAATCCCTTGATCATTGATCTGTTCAACGTGCCGGTGGGACTCAACGTACTCAACGCCGGGGTCATCCTCGGCTTGATGGCGGCGCCGATCATGACCTCGATCGCGGAAGACGCCCTGAAGGCGGTCCCCGATCGCTACCGCGAGGCAGCAGAAGCGTTGGGGGCGACGCGCTGGCAGGTCATCCGCAAGACCGTGCTCCCTGCGGCAAAGAACGGGCTGCTCGGCGCCGTACTGCTCGGTGTCGGACGCGGTTTCGGGGAAACCATGGCGGTGCTCATGGCCACCGGGCACGCGGTCAACATCCCGCACAGCGTGTTCGACTCGGTGCGCGCGCTCACTGCCACCATCGCCGCCGAGTTGGGCGAAACCGCGGTAGGTTCGGAGCACTATCAGGCGCTGTTCACCATCGGCATCTTCCTGTTCCTGATCACCTTCATTATCAATCTGTCCGCCGACCTGATCGTACGCGGCATCCGCAAGGGGTAACGGAAAATGGCCACCATGTTTGCTGAATCCGCACTCAACGCACGCAACAAGAAGGTGCAGGGGCTGGTCAAGACCCTGTTCATGCTGATGACCCTGCTGCTGATCATTCCAGTGGCGATTATTCTCGGCACCCTGGTGTACAAGGGCGGCGGTATCATCTCCATCGATTTCCTGTTCACCTACCCGACCGACGGCATGACTGCAGGCGGCATCTTTCCCGCGCTCTTGGGCACGGTATGGCTGGTGAGCGTGGCACTGTTGGCTTCGGTACCGATCGGAATCGCGGCGGCGATCTACCTTAGCGAGTACGCGCCGGACAACTGGTCTACCCGGGCCATAAACCTCGCCATCATCAATCTGGCCGGCGTGCCTTCGATCGTGCACGCCCTGTTCGGCGTCGGCGCCTTCGTCATCTTTTTCGGCTTCGGCACCAGCATCCTTTCCGCCAGCCTCACGCTTGCCATCATGACCCTTCCGGTGGTGATCGTGTCCACGCGGGAATCGCTGCAAGCGGTCCCCCCGGCCTTCCGCGAAGCCTGCTGGAACATGGGTGCCACACGCTGGCAGGCCATTCGCAAGGTCGTGCTACCGAACGCGGTCACCGGCATCCTTACGGGTGTCATCCTCGAGGTGTCGCGCACCTCCGGTGAGACCGCGCCGATCATGTTTACCGGGGCGGCCTTCTTCCTGCCTTTTCTTCCCCAGGGGATCTTTGATCAAACCATGGCCATGTCACTGCACCTGTTCGTCGTGTCCACCCAGGTGCCCGGCGTGCCGGAGGAACTGCCCTATGGGGTGGCGCTGGTTCTCATCGCCATGGTCCTGCTCATGAACAGCCTGTCCATCGGCTTCCGAATGTACCTGCGAGGCAAAAAGAAATGGTAACCGCCAACGCACAACCAGCCACCTCGGCGGGCGGCGACGCCCGAGCAGTGAAGCTCTCGGTGCGCAATCTTTCGATTGCCTATTCCGGGACCCCGGCGCTCTCGGGTGTCAACCTCGAAGTCCGCGAGAACGAGATCTTCGGCATCATCGGCCCGGCCAACTCGGGCAAGACCTCGTTCCTCAAGGCCCTGAATCGGATGAACGATTTTGAGGTCGGCATGCAGGTGCAGGGCGAGGTCCTGTTCAATGGACGCAACGTCAACACCTTGAAGAACGTCTACGCGCTGCGCAGCCGCATTGGCGTGGTCTTTCCGCTGCCTGTCGGCCTGCCGATGACGATCTACGAGAACGTGGCTCTGTCTCCCCGCCTGCGCGGTATCAAAGAGAAGCGGCAACTCGATGAAATCGTCGAACGCTGCCTCTATCGGGCGGCCCTCTGGGACGAGGTCAAAGACCGGTTGAATTCCCTTGGCAGCCTGCTTTCCGGCGGTCAGCAGCAGCGCCTTACCATCGCGCGGGCGCTGTCCCAGGATCCGGAGATCCTGTTTCTGGACGAGTTTTCCATTGCCGTCGACCCGGTGACCACGATGCGCATCGAGGACGTACTGAAAGACCTGCGCGAGGAGATGACCATCGTCCTGGTAACCAATCTGGTCCAGCAGGCGCGGCGTCTTGCCGACCGCACGGCCTTCTTCCTGCAAGGCGAGTGCGTGGAGATCGGAGAAACCGAAGATCTGTTCACCGGCAAAGCGACCGACCAGCGGACCATCGACTATATCGAGGGACGTTTCGGCTGAGAGTCCGCAAACCTCCCACGTTCATCGACACAACTTCAGCGCAACGGCAGAAAATACCATGGGAAACACCGCGGCAAGCGCAGAACAACCGGACAACCAGGCCGGCATCGCGATCCAAACCGACCAACTGAATCTCTGGTACGGAACCTTTCAGGCGCTCTTCGACGTCAACCTGGCGATCCGCAAGGGGATCATCACCTCGCTGATCGGGCCTTCGGGATGCGGCAAGTCTACGTTCCTCCGCAGCGTCAACCGGATCAACGAGCGCCTCGGCTATGTGCGGATCAGCGGAACCATCGAGGTCTTCGACCAGAATATCTACGACCAGGACGTCGAGTTGATTCAAGTAAGAAAGCAGGTGGGGATGGTGTTCCAACGCCCCAACCCCCTGCCGGTCTCGATTCGAGACAACATCCTGTTCGGCCACCGGCTGCACAACAAGGATCGACGCTACTCACGCAGCGAGGAAGAAGAGATCCTGGAAGGGGCCCTGCAGCAAGTGCTGCTATGGGACAAGGTGAAGGACATGCTGGACCGCAAGGCGACCGAGCTTTCTCTTGAGGAACAGCAGAAGCTCTGCATTGCCCGCCTGCTCCCGGTGAAACCGACCGTGCTGCTGATGGACGAGCCCTGTTCCGCTCTCGACCCCAAGGGCACGGCTGCCGTGGAAGAGCTGATCTGGGAACTGCGGGGGAAATACACCATCTTGATCGTCACCCACAACATGGCGCAGGCGCGGCGCGCCAGCGAAGAGTGCATCTTCATGCTTATGGGGAAGGTCGTGGAGCACTCGCTCACCGAGCAGCTTTTCGTCACCCCGGCGTCCCGCGAGACGGCGAACTACATCGAAGGCCGCTACGGCTGAGCGGGAAGCCACGGCGTTGACCAGGATCCTGATCGTTGACGACGAACCCGACATCCGTGAGGTCATTCGCTTCGCGCTGGAGGGCGTCGGATTCCACACGACGGAGGCGCAGAACGCGGACGAGGCCCTGGGGCAGATTCGCAGCAATTCCCCGGATCTCGTGCTCCTAGACTGGATGCTGCCGGGCCGCTCCGGGGTCGACCTGGCCAAGTATCTGAAGCGAGACCCGGACAGCCGCGATCTGCCCATCGTCATGCTCACCGCACGCACCGCGGAAAGCGACCTCGTGCAGGGCCTAGACGCCGGCGCCGACGACTATGTCACCAAGCCCTTCTCGCCGCGGGAGCTGGTCGCCCGCATTCATGCCGTACTACGTCGCACACAGGTTCCCTTGGACGAGGAGATCTGCGTAAAAGGACTCTGTCTCGACCCAATGAGCCAGCGGGTGAGCGCGCGCGACAAGACATTGGAGATCACGCCCACCGAGTACAAGCTGTTGCAGTTCTTCATGGGCCATCGCGAACGGGTGTTCACCCGTTCCCAGCTACTCGACCAAGTCTGGGGACAAGACGCCTATGTGGAAGAGCGCACGGTGGACGTCCACATCCGCCGCTTGCGCAAGATCCTGGAACCCACCGGCCATGACGACCTCATTCAAACGGTCCGCGGATCGGGATACCGCTTCTCGGCCCGCCGCTAGAGCGCGGCGTGCTGCTTCCTACATCTCAAGCAAGCTAGGCATCACCAGTGAACCCCGGGAGGGCCTCCGGTAAGTGACCCCTAGGCGGGTTGCTTTAATCCCTGCTGCGTCGTCGACTCCTGAAACCGCTCGTCCACGCGATCGCGCAGCTCTTTACCCGGTTTGAAATGGGGGACGTATTTTCCGGCGAGCGCCACCGAATCTCCGGTTTTGGGATTCCGCCCCATCCTTGGCGGGCGGAAATGCAGACAGAAACTGCCGAAGCCGCGTATCTCGATGCGTTGCCCCGACGACAGGGCCTCGCTCATCTGTTCGAGAATGCACTTTACCGCGAGTTCCACGTCGCGATAAGCGAGGTGATTCTGTTCTCTGGCTATGACTTCGATCAACTCGGATTTTGTCATTATCGGCTTCCCTACTCCCGATGAAGTCAAGGGGACAATCTTCATTCATCGAGCAGCCCGGGGGCGGTATCCGGCGCCTTGCGCAGCCACCGGTGCCGCCCGCGGGATTGCACGATACGTTGTTTATTCTTCCGTTTGCTGTTCGTCCATTTTTTCCTTCAACAGATCACCCAGCGTCGTGGTGGTGGATGCGGCTTCCCGCGCGTACCCCTTGATCACCGCCGCTTCCTCGTCGGCGTCCTTGGCCTTGATGGAGAGCGAGATGGTGCGGTTCTTGCGGTCTACGCCGAGGAACTTGGCCTCGATCGCATCCCCCTCCTTGAGCACGCTTCGCGCATCCTCCACCCGCTCGCGGGACAATTCAGAGGCCCGAAGGTAACCTTCCACGCCTTCCTCTAGCGTGATGACCGCGCCCTTGGCATCGACCTCCTTCACCTCGCCGTGGACAAAACTGCCCTTGTCGTGAGTGCCGACGTAGGTCGAGAAAGGATCCTTGTCCAGTTGTTTGACGCCAAGCGAGATGCGCTCGCGTTCCGGATCCACCGACAGAACGACGGTCTCGATCTCGTCGCCCTTCTTGAACTTGCGTATCGCGTCTTCCCCGGTGTCGTCCCAAGAGATGTCCGAGAGATGCACCAGACCATCAATGTTGCCGTCGAGGCCGATGAAGATGCCGAAATCAGTGATCGACTTGATCTTGCCGGAAACGTGATCGCCCTTCTTGTGTCCCTCAGCAAACTCATCCCACGGATTCGCCTGGCACTGCTTCATGCCGAGGGAGATACGACGGCGCTCCTCGTCGATATCAAGCACCATGACCTCGACCTCGTCGCCGAGCTGCACCAGCTTCGAGGGATGGATATTCTTGTTGGTCCAATCCATCTCCGAAACGTGAACCAGCCCTTCCACGCCTTCCTCGATCTCGACGAAGCAGCCGTAATCCGCGATGTTCGTGACCTTGCCGAAAATGCGGGTGCTTTCCGGGTAGCGGCGAGACAGATTTTCCCAGGGATCGTCCCCCATCTGCTTTAGGCCGAGAGAGACCCGGTTTCGTTCACGATCGAACTTGAGCACCTTGACCATGATCTCATCGCCCATCTCGACCACCTCGGAGGGGTGCTTCACCCGCTTCCAGGCCATGTCGGTGATGTGCAGGAGACCATCGATCCCGCCGAGGTCGACGAAAGCGCCGTAATCGGTGAGATTCTTCACCACTCCCTTGACCTCCATGCCTTCCTGCAGGGTTTCCAGGAGCTTCTCGCGCTCTTCGCTGTATTCCTTTTCCACTACGGCACGGCGCGAGACGACAACGTTGTTGCGCCGCCGATCGAGCTTGATGACCTTGAACTCCAGGTCTTTTCCTTCGAGATAGGAGGTATCGCGCACCGGGCGCACATCCACCAGGGACCCAGGCAAAAAGGCTCGAATTTCCCCCACTTCAACGGTAAACCCACCCTTGACCTTTCCGGTGATCTTGCCAGTAACCGTATCCTCGGCCTCAAAGGCCTTGTCCAGAAACTCCCAAGCCTGGTTTCGCTTGGCCTTCTCGCGGGACAGGCGGGTAGCCCCGAACCCGTCTTCCACGGCATCCAGGGCCACCTCCACCTGGTCGCCCACGGAGACTTCCAAGTCGCCGTTGGAAGAAAGGAATTGGCTCTTCGGAATGACGCCTTCCGATTTCAGTCCAGCGTTAACGATCACGTTTTCGGGCGTGATCTCCATCACCGTGCCAATGACGATGGCTCCGGGACGCAACTGGGTATTGGCAAGACTTTGCTCAAAAAGATCTGCGAAACTTTCGGTCATGGGTTCTGGTTTCCTGAATTGCCGCGCTCTTTATCGGCTTGTGAGGCCGAAGGTAGTTAATAAAGAAAAAAGCCCGTCAGTCTCCGGACCGACCGGCTGCCCTTACGCCCCGAGATCCGGGAAGGTCTGTTGCACCCTCACCAGAATTCGGGCGAATACTTCGTCAATGCTGAGCGCGGTAGAATCCACCTCCAGGGCTGCGGCAGGCGCCTTGAGGGGTGCTACGCTCCGATTGCGATCACGCTCGTCGCGCTCTTCGATCTCCTTGACGAGACCCGCAAGACTAGCATCGAATCCTTTTTCTTTCAACTGGTTATAGCGCCGCCTAGCGCGCTCTTCCGGCCCGGCGGTAAGAAAAACCTTTATCTCCGCCCCCGGAAACACGACGCTGCCCATGTCACGACCGTCGGCAACCAATCCGGGTTCCCGGGCGAACGCCTGTTGCCACTCCAACAGGGCGCGGCGGACCTCCGGCACAGCCGCCACCCGGGAAGCCGCATTGCCCGCCTGTTCGCTGCGAATCTCCGCATCGACGGCCTTCCCGTCCAACAGGGTGTGCCCGTCCTTGAACTCCAGGCGCAGATTGCGCGCCAGGTCGACCAGTTCTGCAACCTGATCCGGACGCACCCCGCGCCGCTGTGCCAGCAGGCCCAGGGTCCGATACAAGGCGCCGCTGTCCAGGTAGTGCCAGCCGAGATGGCGCGCCAACCTTGCGCTGATGGTTCCCTTGCCGGAGCCGCTGGGGCCGTCGATGGTGATCACCGGCGCCACGCCTCAGCCCTCCCGCTCCGAGATGCCCAACCCGACCTGCGCCGCATGAGTCACGAAACCGGGAAACGAGGTATTCACATTATCGCAGTCCAGAATCTCGATCGGATTCCGTGCGCGCAATCCGGCGATGGCGCAGGCCATAGCGATGCGGTGGTCACCGCTGCTGTCTACGGTTCCACCCGAAATCGGTCCACCACGGATCACCATCCCATCGGGTTTGGCAACGGCATCGGCGCCGAGGGCCTGCAATCCCTCCGCCATCACCTGGATGCGGTCGCTCTCCTTGACCCGCAATTCCGCTGCACCGCTGAGGACGGTTTCTCCGTCCGCGCAGGCAGCCGCGACGAACAGGACGGGAAACTCGTCGATGGCCAAGGGTACCTGTTCCTCAGGGATGTGGATTCCGTGCAGCGGCGCGCTGCGCACCCGGAGATCGGCTACCGGCTCACCCCCGGCGTCGCGCCGGTTGAGCAGCTCGATGTCAGCACCCATCTCGCGCAGAATGTTCAAAACACCGATTCGGGTTGGATTCACTCCCACGTGTTCGAGCACCAGATCGGAACCTTCGCTGATGCTGGCGCCGACCAGAAAGAACGCTGCAGAAGAGATATCCGCCGGGATGTCGATGTCGCAGGCCCGCAGTTCCGGGCCGCGTCCCCGGACACAGATCCGGTTGTCCAACCTGCCTACCCTACAGCCGAACCCCGAGAGCATGCGTTCGGTATGATCGCGGGTCGGCGCCGGTTCGCTCACACAGGTCTCACCCTCTGCGTAAAGG
>JAHEIA010000550.1 GCA_024639625.1 Chromatiales bacterium | reverse complement strand
GGGGCCAATGGCCCATCGGCATTCGCTAGGCCGAGGCTCTGCGGCTATCCAGCCAGCGCCGCAGCGATTCCTGGCTCTCGCTCGATCGCCGTCCGGCAAGCAGGCTTTCCACGCTGATGTCTTCGTCCAACTCGGGCCAGTGAATCCCTTCGCCGCCTCCGATGAGCCGCCAGTTTGCGCGCTCCGCGGAACTGCCGTGCGCCAAACGCGGGAACCATGCGACCGGCGCCGTGATCGTGCGGCCATCCGTGAGATCGACGGCCAACGTCTCCTCGCTCACGGCGACCTGCTTGGCGCTCGCCGCCCGAAGCTCAGTTCCCGAAATACTCATCCCATTCTCTCAGTAGGTCTAGTACGTTCTCGTCCTGGTCCGCCGAGTAGAAGAAGAACCGATACGGCCCGGATCGCAGAACCGTTGGCAACGCTTAGTCTAAACTCCGAGGGCTCGCTTCGTCACGCCCGGATCTTGGTGGCGCGGGCCTCCCGGCCCGCTGGGCTGACCTCCCGGTCGGCCTCTGGGCACGTCGACCGGGAGGTCGCCGCTCCAGGCCAGGAGGCCTGCGCCAGTGTGCCCAGCATGGGCTGTATGTAGTGAGTTGAGAAGTACTCACCGGGACCGATGGAGGTAACCGTAGGGAACCGCAAGGCGGAAGCCGTGAGGCGAAGCTGAAGGAAGCGGGGAACAAACCTTTGGCCGTAGGAACACGAACCGGCAGAGAGGCCGCGTAGGGGCGGTAAGCGTGCTGGCCGCCGCGAAGCCCGAAATCCATACGAGACGTGCGAGGTAGAGCCGGACGGCATGAAGGGAAACAGACAGCGCCTTACCTGGGGAGATCTCCGCGGAATCGAAAGCGGAAGTGGAGAAGTCAGCAGAGGCCATAGTAGCGAAGAAGGCGGGTAACGCCGCTGGAGCGAAGGGCCGAAGAGCCAAGGAGCAAAGCGCAGAGACCGACTCTGAAGACAAGCCGAGAGGTTGCCCGGAGATCCCGAGCCGAGAGGCTCCCGCCCGCAGGGGCGTCGAAAGGGGAAGCGCGAGAGGCCAGAAGCGGAGGAGCCGCGGCGAGGCGTCTGGGGCGGCGGCCAGGCTGAAGCAGGCGAGAGTCTCGGGAGAAAGCGATGCAGGAGCAGTTGATGGAAGCCGTGGTCGGAGAGGAGAACCTCGAGCGCGCGCTGCGGGCGGTGGTCCGCAACAAGGGCGCGGCGGGGATCGACAAGATGACTGTGGCGGAGCTTGCCGAACACTTCGCGGCGAACCGCGAGAGGATTGTGGCGAAGCTCGTAGCTGGGCGCTGGACGCCGTCGCCGGTGAAGCGGGTGGAGATCCCGAAACCTGGCGGGGGTGTGCGGCGGCTAGGGATACCGACGGTGATGGAGCGGCTAATCCAACAGGCGCTGTTGCAAGTGTTGGGGCCGATCTTCGAGGCGGGATTCAGCGAGCGGAGCTACGGATTTCGAGCGGGGCGCAGGGCGCAGGATGCGGTGCGAGCGGCGCAAGGATACGTCGAGGCGGGGAAGAGCTGGGTGGTCGACATCGACATCGAGCGATTCTTCGACACGATGAATCAGGATCTGTTGATGGCCCGGGTCGCGAAGGTGATACGGGATAAACGGATCTTAAGATTGATTGGACGATATCTACGGGCCGGCGCGCTGGATGGAGGAGAGTGGGAACCGAGCGAGACGGGGACGCCGCAAGGCGGACCGCTGTCGCCGCTGCTGGGGAACATCTACCTCGACCCGTTGGACCGGGAGCTGGAGAGACGCGGGCTGAGCTTCTGCCGATATGCCGACGACTGCAACATTTATGTGAGCAGCGAGGCGGCGGCGGAGCGGGTGCTGGGGTCGATCGGCGACTGGATCGAACGGCAACTGCGATTACGAGTGAATCGGGCCAAGAGCGGGCGGGGACGGCCTTGGGAGCGACAGTTTCTGGGGTTCGCGATCGACCGCGAGGGCCGGATAACGATAGCGGAGCGAAGCTTGCAGCGGTACAAGCAGAAGGTACGGGAGCTGTGGCGGGGCAGCCAATCGTTGACGAGCGCCGAGTTGCGGGATCGTTGGCGGCGGTGGCTGCAAGGCTGGTGGGGCTATTACCGACTGGCGGAGAATCGCAAACGGCTGACGTGGCTGGAAGGTTGGACGCGGCGGCGCATCCGCAACTGTTTTTTGGCTGAGATGGCACGATACGGCGGGCCGCAGGAATGCGTTGCGGAAGTTGGGGGTGAGCGAGCGGCTGTTGCGGGTCGTGGCGACGCGGCGTGGATCTTGGTTCATGTCGCGGAACGCGGTGATGCAGCAGGGCTTGTCGAACGCACGGCTCCAACAACACCGATTCCTGGTTCTCTCGCAGCTTGCGAGCTGGTAGGCGACTCGCCGGCTCAACCGCCGGATACGGAAAACCGTACGTCCGGTGGTGTGGGAGGGCGCTGGGGCTTGTCCCCAGCGCCCGACCCGATCGAAGACATCGCTGCTCAGGGCG
>JAHEIA010000549.1 GCA_024639625.1 Chromatiales bacterium | reverse complement strand
GCAGATATCCGCTCCGTCAATGCCCGTTTTATTCCCATCCTGGAGCAAATGCCCAAGATCTCCGGACTCATGCTTGCGGACACCACCGGGCGGGAGCTGTTTCTGTTGCGCCAAGGGGACGTCTGGGTTTCCAGGAGTATTCAGGCCGGGCCGGGACAACGAGCGGAATTCCGCGAATGGTCCACGCCGGAACAGGCCGGGGCTGCGCGTTCGGAGGAGCTGGACTACGACCCCCGCACGAGACCCTGGTTCAAAGGGGCCCTGGCCTTGACCGGAGACGAGCGGGTATTCTGGAGTAGCCCCTATCTGTTCTACACCCAACAAGCATTGGGCGTCACCGCCGCGGTGCGTTGGGCGGACCGCAAGCAGCACGACCTTGTGCATGTTCTTGCGTTCGATCTGCTGCTGGAGGACGTGGTAAATGCGGTGGCCAGGATCCGTGCCAGTGAGGGTGGAACGATCTTCCTCTTCAACAGCGACGGCGCCATCTACATCCCCGAAAGCGGAGAACGGCCCGGCCTGTTTTCCGACCATAGCGCATTCTTCTCTTCTTCCGGGCACCCGGGCGGAATCGCAGTGTTCGATGCCGTTCACAGCTGGCAAAGCTCCGGCAAACCCATGAATCATCCGCTGTCGTTCGTTAGCGGCGGCTCGACCTGGTGGGGAAACTTCCGCCCTTTATACCCCGACAACCAGTTTTTTTGGTTCGGCGTCGCCGTACCCGAAAGCGACTTCCTCGGCGCGGCAGGGAAACGCTGGCTGGAGATCGGTCTCGCCAGCGCGCTGTTGCTGCTAGGGGCAATCTGGCTCGCGTTCCGCATCGTCAGGCGCTACAGCCATCAACTCAAAGAACTCCCCAAGCTCAGCATCGACAAGACCGATTTCGAAAACGAGCTGTTCTCGCTGATCCGCATGGGCGAAAGCAGGACCCTAGAGTTCAAGTCCACCATGCGCATGAACCTGAGGACGGGAAAGGCCGGCAAAGAGATCGAACTCGCCTGGCTGAAGGCTGTGGTGGGGTTCATGAATACGGACGGCGGGATCCTGCTGATCGGGGTCAGTGACGACGGAGAGATCCTCGGGCTCGATGCGGACGGGTTCGAGAATGACGACAAGTGCCGCCTGCATTTCAAGAACCTGTTCAATCAGCATATCGGTCTGGAATACTCCACGTTCGTTCGCGTCGAGCTGCAGCCCGTGGCGGGCAAGACGGTGCTGGCCATCGAGTGCCAGCCCTGTCCCGACCCGGTCTTTCTGCGCAAGAAGAACGAGGAGGGCTTCTATATTCGTAGCGGCCCATCCAGCGTCGATCTGTCGATCAGCAAGGCGCTGAAGTACCTGCGTTCGCGCGGTTGAAAGCGCACCGACCGCGTCTCACGAACGCTGAGGTCCCCTCGCCCAAGCGCCTCGAAGCGCCTTGAGCCGAGCATGGCGCAACGCCTCCTTGATGTTTTCCCCAGCCGACCGGGGGTCGATGAGTGCCGGTAGATCAATGACCTTCACAGCCGTCAGGGCGTCGCGGAAGAGCGCCGCCTGCGGATAGGGCCGGTTACGAAACCCGTCACGACCTCGATAGTCGGCCTCGCAGGCGAGCAGCATTTGTCGAAAACGCTCTGGACGACGAAAAGCGTCCGCGCCTTCAAGAATCTTGAGCACTGTCGCGGGGCGCAATTCCTGCGCCCGGTGCACCTGCCCGTGATAGCGCGCCGTGATCCGCGCAAGCTCGCGAAAGCGATTCGGGACCTTTACGCGATCGCATAAGGCTTCCAACAGCTCCACGCTGCGCTCCTCGTGGCCGCGGTGACGCGGCCATTCGTCGTGCGGCGTCACACCCTTACCGAGGTCGTGGGTCAATACCGCAAAACGTACTTCCGGGTCCTGACTCAGCTCCGCGACTCGATCGAGCGCCAACATCGTGTGCAGACCGGTGTCGATCTCCGGGTGCCAGTGCTCCGGTTGCGGCACCCCCCAAAGCCGATCTACCTCCGGAAATACTCGCTCGAGAGCCCCGCAGTCGCGCAGGGTCAGAAAAAAGCGCGACGGTATCGCCTCCTGGAGGGCCCGCAGGAGTTCCTGCCAGATGCGTTCCGGAACCAGCGCTGCGAGCTCCCCGCTTTCCGCCATGCCGCGCATCAGCTCCCGGGTCTCGTCAGCTACCCGGAACCCGAGATCGGCGTAGCGCGCGGCGAAGCGAGCAGCGCGCAGTACGCGGAGCGGATCCTCCTGGAAAGCCGCCGAAACATGGCGCAGGATGCCGTTCTCCAGGTCCGCGCGCCCACCAAAATAGTCGATGACCGTCCCGTCCTCGTCCTCGGCCAGGGCATTGACGGTAAGATCGCGACGCCTCAGATCTTCCTCGAGGGTCACCTCGGGTGCAGCATGGACTGCGAACCCACGATAGCCCGGTGCAATCTTGCGCTCGGTTCGGGCCAGCGCGTACTCCTCGTTCGTCTCAGGGTGCAGAAACACCGGGAAATCCTT
>JAHEIA010000548.1 GCA_024639625.1 Chromatiales bacterium | reverse complement strand
CGACCCCATGCTAGAGCGAGATCTCGACGCGTGGGCTGGCTTGATCGGCGGCATCGAAGCTGGACCGGCACTCGGGGATCTGCTTCTCGTCAACCCCCTGATCCTCGATCAGGTAACGCAGAACAGCCCGGTTGCGCTCCACGGCGAGCTCGACCAGGGCTTGTTCTACCTGTTCCTTGCGTGACGCCTGCCCGGTATCCGACGAATCAGCCCCCTGCTTGTCCTCTGCCGAGCCGGTCGCGGTCTTGTCTCCTGGCGCAGGCGGCGCCGCGGCAGCGGCGTTACTCCTGAATTGCGCCAGATCCTGTGCGGTCGAGCGGCCACAAACCTTCAACGAGAGCTTGGGGCGCTCCGCCAATAGTTTCACAACGCCGTCCGCATAGCGCTTACCGGCGTCATCGAGCTCAGCGGATCCCGGTGCGAATTCGATCGCTTGGAAGCTAGGGCCGATGCCCTTGGCGACGCCCGCCACCATCGAGGCGACCATGGTCGGCGGGAACACCTTCTTCAGTGCGCCGCCGATCGCCTTGCTCACCGCCGAACTGATGTCCACCTCAGGCTTCTCCAGTGGACCACTCACCGGCAACGTCAATACGATGCGGCCGTCACCGTCCTGCAACAGGTTCACCGCCGTCTCCAACGGTACGCCAACCTTCGCGGAGAGGCGCTCGGCATCTTCCTTGCTCAGGGGCCGGAAGGCGATATCGTCGAGCTCCAGGTGTATCTCGCCCTGCACGGCGCCCTGCTTGGCCTTGGCTGTAGTCGCCGTGTCGAGTTGGCCGCTCTCCAGATACACCCCACTCAGCTCGACCACGTACGGCGAGTAGGTCGACAACTGCAGATTGTCCAGCTTCGCCGCGAGGTCCAGATCCGCTGTGCTGCCGAGCCCGGCGATCCAACCCGTGAGCTCCACGTGGGTGAACTCGTTTACGTCTGCGATTAGATTCAGCTCGGCACGCTGATTCGGGCTCGAGGTATCCAGACCCTGCACATTGAATTCTTTGAATACCGCATCGATCTTGACCTCCGGCTTGACCAGGTCGTCGCGAAAGCGCAGTACCGGGTTTCCGGTCAAGGCAAAGCGCCCGAGACGCACGGCCTCACCCCCTTGCCCGGCAACGTCCGTCCGGGTGCTAGGGGCAGCCTCGCCTTCATCCGGCGCCGCAGCGCGTGATTCCAAGGCGGCAAGCAGCCCCTGCGTCGGCCGGCCGTCTACGCTCAGTCCCTCGCGGCGCTGAAACTCGCGGATCGCCGCCGCCGTACGCGTTCCCATCTGACCGTCCGTCGGGCCCGGCGCATAACCGAGTTCGCTGAGCAGCTCCTGCACTTGGCTCACATCCGCCTCCTGCGCAACCGGCGTCGGCGAAGCCGCCGGTGGTGTAGCGGACGGCGGCGTATCTCCCGCGGGTGCGGCCGCTCCGGTGCCCGCCTCCTCACGCTGGAGCAGGGCCTGGAGCAGCGACCGTTTCATGTACAGATCGAGCCCGTCGATGGTCAAGGTGTCGGCGGCGAGCTGCAGCTGCTCGTTGGCCTGCAGCGCCGTGATCTCGGCACGCCCGAACTTGAACGCCCCCTCTTTGCCCTTGGCGAACTCTGCGCTCAGGGAATCGACCGCGGCACCGCCCGCCGCCTGCCAGCGCAACGCGCCGTCCTGGGCGTCCAGCGCGGCTTGGCTGAGTGACGCGCTTGCCGCGCCCAGACGAAACTCCGTTTCCGGACGTGCCCCTTGGGCGAATAGCAACGCCGACAACCCGTCGACCTGGCTCGCTGCCGCGAGCTGCAGCGATACAGCCCCGGTCTGCGTCTGCAGGTCAAACTTCTCCATCTTGCTCTCGAACGCGCCGATTTTGAGCTCGCCGATTGGACTAACGCTGCTGGCGGCCACGAGTGAATTGCCGCCCGCCATGTCCAGCTGTAAGCTTCCCTGGCCCGATTTCACGCTCAGCCGCTCGAGCACGCTCTGCAGCCGCTCGATGCGGATGGTTCGTTCGTCCACCACGATCTGTATGTCAAAAAGGTCGCTGTTGGTTTGCAGGCCCAGCTCGACCCGACCTTCGGCCGATTGCAGCGATAGGTTTTCGCCCTTGCTCCGAAGACGCCCTACCGTGATCTCTGAAGTGGGCAGGGCTACGGACTGATCGGAAAAATCGCCGAGACCGGTGTCCGCGGCCGAGATGTCGGCGCCGGCCGAAAGCGACTGCAAGAGGGCCAGCACCTCGAGCAGTTTGTCCGCCGAGATCTCCACCGGGCCGGCGAACTCCGCGCTCTCCAGATCGATTTCCGGGTGCACGCCAAGACGTAGCGTGCCGTCTCTGCTATACGCAGTATCCAGGTCACGGAGCCGAATACGACCGGCAGCAGTCCCAAAGCGAGTATCGTCCCCGAGCCCGCCGCTGAGGCGGCCGAGGTCCGTGGCCACCTGGCCCTGTAGCGTCAGATCGCCCGACTCGCTCAGCACATATTGCATATCGAGATCCACTTT
>JAHEIA010000133.1 GCA_024639625.1 Chromatiales bacterium | reverse complement strand
GGGGGGCGGCGGATACGGAACGATCATCGCCGGTAATCACCACAGTCTGCCCCGGCAGCCCGAGCATGCGGGCGTCGGCGGGCATCTGCAGGTGCGGGTCCAGTACGACCCGCACCGGTTGGCGCACATCCATCGCGCCGTCGGGGCAACCGAGTTCCTCCCCGTTAAGACGAACATTCAAACTGGGATCGTCCGCCAGAACCGTGCCCAATCCGGTCACGATGGCCGAACTACGAGCCCGCAATCGCTGGACGTCGCGTCGGGCCGCCCCCGCGGTGATCCATTGGCTCTCACCGGAAGCCATCGCGGTGCGACCATCGAGACTCATTGCCAGCTTGCAGCGCACGTAGGGTACAGCGTCGCACATGCGCCGGATGAATCCGGGATTGAGCGCCACGGCTTGCTCTTCGAGCAAGCCGTGTTCTACTTCGATACCGCTCTCCGCGAGCCGCTCCAGTCCGCTACCCGCAACCAGCGGATTCGGATCCAGCATCGCCGCCACGACCCGAGAGACACCAGCTTCGATCAGGGCGTCCGTGCAGGGAGGGGTGCGTCCGTAATGGCAGCACGGTTCTAGGGTCACATAGGCAGTGGCCCCGTCGGCTGCTCGATCGGCCGCGCGTAACGCATTGCGCTCGGCGTGGGGCTCGCCAGCTCGCCGGTGAAACCCCTCGCCCACAACCACGCCATCACGCACCAATACGCAGCCGACCCGCGGATTGGGATCTGCGGTATAGAGTCCCCGTCGCGCCAACCGCAGAGCGCGCGCCATGTACCCATGGCCTTCACTTCCGCTCATCGGCCCCGGGTTCCCCACCCAGCAGATCCATTTGGTTGCGTTGGGCTTCCGGTGTGGGCTGCCGCTCCAGGCGCTCGATCTCTTCGCGGAACGCGTTCACGTCCTGGAAACTGCGGTACACCGAAGCAAAGCGAACATACGCCACCTGATCGAGGCTGCGCAGTTCCTCCATCACCCATTCCCCAATTTGCCGCGAGGCCACCTCCCGATCGCCCGCCGCCAATACCTTGCGTTGGATCCGATGCAGAGCGGCGTCCACCCGATCCGTGCTCACCGGCCGCTTCTCCAGCGCCTTCATAATGCCGGACGCCAATCGGCCTGCGTCGAAGGGCACCCTACTGCCATCCTGCTTGATGACCCGTGGCAGACTGATCTCCGCTGTCTCGTAGGTCGTGAAGCGTTCACGGCAGTTCAGGCATTCCCGGCGCCGGCGCACCTGATCCCCGTCGCCGGCTAGCCGCGAGTCAATGACCTTGGTGTCCTCGGCTCCGCAAAAGGGGCAACGCATACCCGCTTCTCTCTGCGTCCGGGATCAGCGTTGGTACACGGGGCAGCGCTGACAAAGCTGCAGCACCTGGGCTTTGACCTTCGCGATCGCCTCGGGCGCACCGCGGCTATCGATCACCTCGCACATCCAACCGGCGAGCTCCCGCGCCGCATCGGTATCCAGGCCTCGGGTCGTCACGGCAGGGGTTCCGATGCGAATCCCACTGGTAACGAAAGGCGAGTTGGGGTCGTTCGGCACGGCATTCTTGTTGACCGTAATGTTGGCTGCGTCGAGCCAGGCGTCCACCTCCTTGCCGGTCAGCCCCTGGTCGATAAAACTAACTAAAAACAGATGATCATCGGTGCCTCTGGAGACCACGTCATAGCCACGGCTTAGGAACACCTCCGCCATGGCCCGGGCATTGGTCAAAACCTGCATCTGGTATTCCCTGAAACCGGGCTCCATGGCCTCCTTGAAGGCTACGGCCTTGGCGGCGATCACGTGCATCAGTGGGCCGCCTTGGGTCCCGGGAAAGACTAGCGAGTTGAGTTTCTTCTCGATCTCCGGATTGGCCTTGGCCAGGATCAGACCGCCACGAGGACCACGCAACGTCTTATGCGTGGTACTGGTCGTCACGTCTGCGATCGGTACCGGGCTGGGATAGATGCCTGCCGCGATCAGACCCGCCACATGAGCCATATCGACGAACAGGAACGCCCCAACCCGATCGGCGATGTCACGAAATCGCTGCCAATCCACGATCCGGGAGTAGGCAGAAAATCCAGCTACGATCATCTTGGGCCGGTGTTCGTCCGCCAACTGCTCCACCTGCTCGTAATCAATCTCGCCGGTCAGCGGATCCAGCCCATATTGCACCGCATGGTAGATCTTGCCGGAAAAATTAGGCTTGGCGCCATGTGTAAGGTGCCCTCCATGGGCCAGGCTCATGCCCAGAATGGTATCGCCGGGCTGGCATAGAGCCATGTATACCGCTGCGTTGGCCTGGGATCCCGAGTGGGGCTGCACATTGGCATAATCCGCCGCAAACAGCTCTTTCGCGCGGTCGATCGCCAGCTGCTCGGCCACATCGACGTACTCGCATCCCCCGTAATAGCGCTTGCCCGGATAGCCCTCGGCATACTTATTGGTCAGCACCGACCCCTGAGCCTGGAGCACGCGGGGGCTGGCGTAGTTTTCCGAAGCGATCAGCTCAATGTGCTCCTCTTGACGCCGCTCCTCGGCCTCGATCGCGGCCCACAGCTCGTCGTCGTAACCATCGATCTGCATTGATTTGCTGAACATCAACCAGTCTCCAGGCAAGATAAAGGACGCTATGTTACCAAAAAGGCACGCCGGCGGGTGAGCCGGGGAAAGCTGGCGACCCCTTGAATTGCCATCCCAGCGAACAACCACGCCGGATATGTGGGCCGCATCGGCGCTACAGGAACGTCACTACCAGGAGCCTGTTTCCCCCGGGTGGAGCGTAACCGGCGCACCGGACCATAGGCGCAAGCGAACGGTTTCCCCGCGAAAGTGAGTGCTGGACGTGCCCGTTTCGGTGCCCGACAAAGCGAACTCCGTGCTAAACTCTGCCCAGTCTGTAGGCCGTTGCCGGCGGAAGCAAAAGAATCCAGATGCCAAACAAAGAAAACTACCTTGTGGTCACCGCCTTGGGGCGGGACCGCCCAGGGATCGTCAACCGGCTCAGCGCCGCGGTCCTCGAACACGGATGCAACATCGTAGACAGTCGCATGACCGTTCTGGGAGGAGAATTTGCCGTGCTGTTGATGGTCGAGGGTCAATGGAACACCTTGGCTAAGGTAGAGAATTCGCTGCCGGAATTGGAACGCGCACTGGGGATGCAGATCCTGTCCAAACGCACCGCAGGTCGAAGCGGCGGACGCGACATGCTGCCCTATGCGGTCGAGGTCGTAGCGATGGACCACCCGGGGATCGTGAACCAGTTGGCCGCGTTCTTCTCCGAGCGCAATATCAACATCGAAGACCTCTCCACCACCTCTTACGCGGCAGCACACACGGGGACACCGATGTTTGCGGTACATATGACGGTAGGGATCCCGGCCGAAATCCACCTGGCCACCCTGCGCGAAGAGTTCATGGATTATTGCGACTCGCTCAATCTCGATGCGGTATTGGAACCGTCGAAGGGTTGACGGGTAACCGCCGGGCTAACGAGAGGATTTGGTTAGATGAGCACAATCACCGTTGGTGCGCCTGTTCCCGATCAAGAGCTCCTGGTCACCGGTGGGCGCAGCCATCGCTTGTCCGACTTCCACGGCAAGATTCTGGTGCTTTATTTTTATCCCAAGGCCAGCACGCCCGGCTGCACGCAGGAGGGACGCGACTTTAGCAGCGCGATCAACCGGTTTCGCAGGCAATCGGCGGTCGTGCTGGGCGCCTCTCGCGATAGCCTTAAAGCACAGGAAAACTTCAAGACGAAGCAGGGTTTTCCCTTCGATCTGGTCGCCGATCCCGAAGAGACCCTCTGCAACCTATTCGCTGTCATCAAGCTGAAGAACATGTACGGCCGCCAGGTTCGCGGAATCGAGCGCAGCACGTTCCTCATCGACACCAACGGCGTACTGCAAGCAGAATGGCGTGGCGTGAAGGTCAAAGGCCACGTGGAACAGGTGCTCGAGGCGGTAAAGCGGTTGAAAAAAGCCGCCTGATCGCTCCGCACGTCCCATTTCTCCGCTGAATCTAATGCGCCGGGCTCCCGGCTCGATGCGCGGCCTCCGGCCAAAAATTGCCAAAAAGGACCCGGAATGACAAGATCCCGCGAAGGCAAGCGCTTGTTCGTGCTCGACACCAACGTGCTCATGCATGATCCGACCGCACTGTTCCGCTTCCAAGAGCACGATATTTTCCTGCCCATGATGGTCCTGGAGGAACTGGATTCCGGTAAGAAAGGTATGTCGGAGGTCGCTCGCAACGCACGCCAGGTTAGCCGTTTTCTTGATGAGCTCATGTCCGGGGTCAGCAAGGAAAAAATAGACCAGGGTCTCCCTTTGCACGCGGTACGCTACAACGAAGACCTGGGCAAGGCCAGCGGACGCCTATTCTTCCAGATCCGGCATCTGCCCAACCTGCTGCCAGAGACCCTGCGGGGACATGCGCCGGATAACAATATCCTGGGCACCGCTCTTGCCTTGCAGGAAGATCTTCCGGGAAGCAAGGTAACCGTGGTGTCAAAAGACATCAACCTGCGCATCAAGGCAGCAGTGCTGGGCATCCGCGCTGAGGACTACTCCACCGATCGAGTGCTGGACGATGTAGACCTGCTCTACAGCGGCCAGCTGCAACTGCCGGACGACTTCTGGGAAAGCACCAGCAAACAGATGGACTCTTGGCAGGAAAACGGTAGGACCTTCTACCGTGTGAGCGGCCCGCTAGTCACCGACTGGTACCCCAACCAGTGTCTGTACCTGCCCGGCGACGACGGTTTCGAGGCGCTGGTGCGCAAGATCGAAGCGGATGGCGCCGTCATCGAATTGGCGGAAAACTATCGCGCCGCAAGGCATAGTGTCTGGGGAATTACGGCACGCAATCGGGAGCAGCATTTCGCCCTTAATCTGCTCATGGACCCCGATGTGGACTTTGTCTCGCTGCTGGGAACAGCGGGAACCGGCAAGACTCTGCTGGCGCTCGCCGCCGGTCTGGCGCAGACACTGGACAACAATTTCTACCGTGAGATCATCATGACCCGGGTCACTGTGCCGGTGGGTGAAGATATCGGCTTCCTTCCCGGCACCGAGGAAGAAAAGATGACGCCCTGGATGGGGGCCCTGATGGACAACCTCGAGGTGCTCACCAAATCGGAGGGTGGGGAATGGGGCCGCGCCGCCACCGATGACCTGCTGCGCAGCCGCATCCGCATCCATTCCCTCAACTTCATGCGTGGCCGGACCTTCCTCAACAAATACATCATCCTCGATGAGGCGCAGAACCTTACTGCGAAACAGATGAAGACGCTCATTACCCGGGCCGGCCCAGGCACAAAAATAGTCTGCCTGGGGAACACCGGCCAGATCGACACCCCGTACCTCACCGAGACCACGTCCGGCCTTACCTATGCAGTAGACCGGTTCAAGGACTGGGAACACAGCGGCCACATCACGCTGTTGCGCGGCGAACGTTCGCGCTTGGCGGATTTTGCCTCGGCTACGCTGTGAGCGGTCCGCTATCGCTCATGCGGCCCTACAGCGACCTGAGAAGAGCCGCTCCAGCGCCGAGCGGCGGAACAACGATCAGTCGGATGCCGCGCTGGATTCTTGCGTTCGTTCTTTCGGCCAGGCATGAATCACCGCCTGCACCAGGGTCGCCAAAGGTATGGCAAAGAAAACGCCCCAGAAGCCCCAGAGACCCCCGAAGACCAGGATAGCCACGATGATGGCCACCGGGTGCAGATTGACCACTTCGGAGAACAATAGCGGCACTAGGACGTTGCCATCCAGGATCTGGATAACGAAATAGGCGATCGCGAGCCAGAGGAAGTCCGCCGCCCAACCCCATTGAAACCAGGCGATGATCAGCACCGGAAAGGTGACCACGGCGGCGCCGATGTAGGGGATGATTACCGACAGCCCGACTAACACCGCTAACAGCACAGCGTAACTGAGCCCGAGGAAGGTGAAGGTAACAAGACTCGCCGAGAAGACAATCAGGATCTCCCAGAACTTGCCTCGAACATAGTTGCCGATCTGCAGGTCAACGTCCTTCCACACCTGGTTGGCGATACTGCGGTGGCGGGGAAGAAACTGCCGCACCCAGTTCTGGATCAACTCCTTGTCTTTAAGAAAGAAGAACACCAGCAGCGGCATCAGGATCAAATACACGGCGAGGGTAATGAACCCCACTACCGAGGCGAGAGACAACGACAGCACCTTTTGCCCAAAGAGGGCGATCTCGCGCCGAATCAGGGCGATCACGTCCTGAATCTGCTCCGGCGACACGATCTCCGGATAGCGCTCCGGCAATTGCATGAGCACCTTCTGGCCTTCCGAGATCATGGTGGGCAGCTGCTGTACCAACTCGGTTACCTGGCGCGAGAGCAGCGGCAACAAACCGAATAGGACCATGACGACAAACAAGAGGAACAACAGGTAGACCACCAGAACCGCTGCTAATCTGGGTAGACCCTGGCGCTCGAGCGGCCCAACCAGCCCCTCGAGTAGATACGCGATTACCGCACTCGCCAGAACTGGCCCCAGCATGTCGCCAAAACCCAACACGACCGCGAAGCCCAGGATCAGGAATGCGGCCAGCGAGACCACCTGGGGGTCGGAGAAGTAGCGCTTAAACCAATCGGTTAGTACTTGCATCTCGGCACCGGGTCTGGGGCGGAATCCTAGTCGCGCGGATCGCCGGCAATGCGCTGATATTGCTCCTCGAACAATGCCTCGAGATCGTCGATCACTTCTTTCGCCGGTCGTCCCTGCACCACGTGTGCCGCCATCAGAGACGCCGTCTGCTCAAGCATCGGCGCAGAATCCAGCATGAAGAAGCGCGCTTTCAGGCGTTTTATGGCCCCAATCACGGTTTCCTGTTCGGGGCGCACAAACGGCTTGGGCTGTGGTACCGCCAGGTCCGCTCTGGCTGCCTCCGGCCGCTCACGCTGGGCGAGAAAGTCCGCGAAATCCAAGAGGCTCCGCCGCTCCTTCGTGCCCAGGCGCTGGAACAATTTCAGGAGCCTGCGCTGATCCGCAGGGATGGCTGTCGGGGGTAACAAAGCTATTCCTGATTCGGCGCCCTGTACTGCAGGCAGAACGCCCGTGCAAATTCCAGCAGTTCCTCCATTACGCGGAGACGAAACTTCTGTTTCTGGTGGACGAACGAATACGGGCGCTCGAGGGGCGGTTCCAGAGCCACCGCGACGAGCGTGCCGAGCTTGAGTTCCTTCTGGATAGTGGCACCCGAAACGATGGAAAGACCCATCCCTGCCTCGACCGCGCCCTTGATCGCCTCCGGACTACCCAGCTCCATGGCGATCGTAAGATCCTTGTCACAGGCATTCAAGCCGCACAGGTACTCCGCAATCACCTCGCGGGTACCCGACCCCTCCTCACGGCAGATGAAGGGGTACTGCACCAGTTCGTCGAACGAGATCGATCGATTCGCCGCCAACGGATGATTTGGCGGCACGATGACGACCAACGCATCGTGTCTGCACACCTCGACGACCAGATTCTTGTTATTCACCGGCGACTCTACGACGCCGAGATCGATGGCGTTGTTCTCCACCATCGATACTATACCCTCCGAATTCGCCACTTTCAGATGTATATCAACGTCCGGGTATTTGTCTTTGAAACTGCCCAGCAAGGCCGGCAGCATGTATTCGGCCACAGTGGTACTGGCGCCGATGGTCACCGCGCCGCTGATCTCCCCGGTCATTTCGCGCACCGAATTTTCCATTTCGCCATAGAGCTCGAAGATGCGGTCCGCATACTCGAACACGCGGCTGCCGGCTTCGGTCAGACTAATTTTATTGTGGGTGCGATCGAACAGGCGGGTGTTGAAATGCTCTTCTAGCTGGCGGACCTGAAAGGTGACCGCTGGCTGCGTCATATGCAGGGTATCCGCCGCCTTGGTGAAGCTTAGGAGGCGAGCCACCGTGTGGAAGACCTGTAGTCTGCGATCGGCCATTGCGGCGCCAAACCATGAATTTGTTGGTGGAATTATAAAATCTCTTTATATGATACACGCCTCGTAC
>JAHEIA010000132.1 GCA_024639625.1 Chromatiales bacterium | reverse complement strand
AGTGGCGGCGGAATTCCATGTCGCCGGACACATCATGGGCTCCGCCATCGTCGAGTTGTCGATAACGGAAGGCAGCCAGTCGAGAACCCTGGTGTTTTCCGGCGATCTCGGAAACAGCTGTTCGCCGTTGATGCGGGACCCCGAATCGATCCGCCAGGCCGATGTGCTGCTTCTCGAATCCACCTACGGTGACCGCAACCACAGGTCACCCGGCGACACGCTGGAAGAATTTGCCGGCATTCTTGCCCAAGCGGCGGATACCGGCGGCAACGTACTGATCCCGTCCTTCGCGGTCGGGCGCACCCAGGACCTCATCTATCATCTCGGGCGTATGCAGCGGGACGGCAGGTTGCCCCAGAGCAAGGTCTTTCTAGACAGCCCGATGGCGATCGAGGCGAGCGAACTTTACGCACGCCACGCCAAGCTATTCAACCAGGACGATCCGGAATTCCGCAGTGCGATGCACGAAGGTTGGGAGCAGTGGCTGCCGGGGCTCAGCTACACCCGGACCGCTGACGAATCCATGGCATTGAATCGGATCCACGGCGGTATGATCGTGATCGCCGGCAGTGGCATGTGCACAGGGGGGCGCATTCGGCACCACCTGAAACACAATCTTTGGCGGCAGCGCAATCATTTAGTGATCGTTGGCTACCAGGCGCGCGGCACCTTGGGACGCATTTTGGTGGACGGGGCAAAGCGGATCCGCCTGTTCGGCGAAGAGATCGCGGTCAAGGCTTCGGTTCACACCCTGGGGGGGTTCTCCGCCCACGCAGGTCAGGACCAGCTCATCGAATGGGCGGAAGGTTTTGTCGCGCCAAGGCCGCGTCTGCACTTGATACACGGCGAGCCGCAGGCCATGACCGCCTTGCAGCAGCGCTTCGCCGAGGAGCTGGCGTGGGACGCTGTTGCGCCTCAAGAGGGAGACAGCGTTGCGATCTAGGCGTTCCACCAATGGACACGGGTGGAGATGGCTATCAGCTCAGCGCGCGGTCCCTAGATAGGTGTCCAGCGTGTCCTGCCAGGACGCGTCACTCAACAGACTCAGCAATTGCTGGTTCACCGGTTCGCGCAGCCCGCTGCTTCCGGGGAATCCGATCCCGTAGTCCTGACGTTCCACAGACATCGGCAGCACCGAAAGCACCCCGGGGTATGCCTGGTGGATGCGGTACACCAAAATCGGTCGATCGTAGACCACCGTATCGGCCTCTTTCTCGGCGAGCGCGCGCAGTGCGGAATCCAGGTCCGGGAGGGTGCGATACGCGTAGTGCCCGGCCTCCAGGAAACGCTCACTGGTACTCTGCGCCACGGTGAGCACCCGCACCCTGCTCAGGTCCTCCGGGCCACGCACCTTACCGCTCAGCTCCCCTAGCGTGAGGGCCGTTGTGATCGCCGCGGTAAAGCTCGAGATGATGAGGATGCCGGCAAACATCCAGATCAGCCCCAAACAGCGCCCGAGGAAGGTGACCGGTACCTTGTCGCCGTACCCGACGGTAGTCATGGTCACCGCAGACCACCACAGACCCGCCCCCACCCCCTGCGCGGAAGATCCGCCGAACTGTGGGTTTCGCCGCCGCTCGGCGAGCCACACCAAAAGCCCGACGATGAACAGCAAGCCAAGCAAACCTCCGACGGTCGAAACGAAGCGCGGCGATGCCAGTCTGCGCAGCACCGCCAACCAGGCCTCTCGCGGTTCCGCGTGGACCGCCATACCGAGGCCAGAACTGTAGAACGGGTGGCTGAAGTCAAACCGGCGTTCGCGCTCGGAGGTTACCGTCAGCGCGGCGACCGCTAGGTCGACCTCGCCGTGTTCCAGTGCGCCCAGCATCTCGCCCAGCCCCATCTCCCGGTATTCGAAACTTAGCTCCAGTTGGCTGGCGATCTTTTCCCAAAGATCGACACTGATTCCCCGCCAAACGCCCGATGACCCCTTGATGGAAAACGGTGGGGCCTCGCGAGTCGCAACCAGCAGCGGCTGCCCCGCGCCCGCGTCGGACGCGCCCTGCGCATTCGCCGCAAGCAGCACCAACCCGAAAACGCACAACCATCGAAACATCGGTCTCCCCTTGCGGCAGCAGGCGCCCGTCGCGTCGAGCGAGCGCGCTCGGCAACATCACACAACGCGGTGCGGGATCTTGTCAACCGCTGCTCAGGGACCTCCCATGGCCCGGACGCGAGGGAATCCGGCACAGGAACTAGCGCACATTTTTTCTCCTTTTTCTATTCCATTCTCCGCGAAACGCCCTATTATTTAAACATGCGGGTTTTGGCTTCCGCGCGACGCGGTATTTGGTACGCCGCGTAGTGGCCCGTAGCACGGCCAGGCTCATGTTCAAGATCTGGAACTTTGACCAATGAGTAGATACTCCGAACACGCAGACTTTGAAGATTTCGAAGACTGGGCGAGAGCGTCGAATATCCGCCATCGTTGGCTGGAACACGACAGCGAGCGTAGGCCTCGGCCCATACGAGATCGAGAACGCAACGGATCCAAGTCGAAAACCCACAGAACCCGACCGCCGGAAGTCGATTAGCGGCGGGTCCCCGAAAACCCATTGCCGCGAGACGCGCGGCGGCTCCCAGTGGGCCGTCGCCGACGGCGCGAGTGGTTTTGCTTACCCGCAGTAACGGCAACCCGACCCGTGCGGTAAAGGACTTGCGTCTCCCATCCCTCTGCAGTGCACAAGCGCTGGGTGCAGATAGTGCGTGGTGTTCCGGTACGCGGCGATTCTGCTGCACCAAGATCGCCGATAGCGCGCTGACCTAAATACCTGCGCACAGGGTCCGGTGTTGGCCATGCTGCCCGGTTCCAGGTACCCTTGTGCCTCGCGGCCGGGAAACCCGCCGGAGGCCCAACGAGCGCGCTTTCCCGGACCCGGTTATGCATTGGCCGAGGCTGCGTGCAGTTGAACGAGCATATCATCCTTTCACTCGTGGCTATCGGGATCCTGGGCCTGCTCAGCCAGTGGCTTGCCTGGCGGGCCAAGATCCCCGCCATCCTGTTCCTGCTCGTGGCGGGTATTCTCGCCGGGCCGGTTAGCGGTCGGCTCAAGCCGGACGAACTCCTGGGCGAACTCCTGTTCCCTTTCGTAACCTTAGCTGTTGGGCTCGTCCTGTTCGAGGGAAGCCTGACCCTGCGCTTCTCGGAGATTCGCGGTTACGGCCGTGTTGTGCGCAACCTGGTAACCCTCGGCAGCCTGATCAGCGCCAGCATAACGGGCACTACCGTGCATTATCTTCTGGGGTTCAGCTGGGAGATATCGGCGGTCTTCGGCGCCTTGATGGTGGTGACCGGGCCGACCGTGGTCGTCCCCATGCTGCGCACGGTACGGCCAAGTGAGGCAGTGGCCAACATACTGCGCTGGGAAGGGATTGTCATCGACCCGCTTGGCGCCCTGTTCACCGTCGTGGTGATGCAGTTCATCATCTCGAGCCGCGAGGTGTCGGAGCTGGGTGGCGTAGTGCTGTCCTTTGGCGGCATGCTCGGCGCGGGGGTCGGAATCGGCGCTGTCTCCGGGCTGTTGCTGGGCGAGATCCTGCGTCGCCGCCTGATTCCCGAGTACCTGCTCAACGTGGGCGTGCTCAACACCGTCCTGGGTACCCTGGTGCTGGCGGACATGCTCTGCCAGGAGTCCGGATTGCTCGCGGTGACGGTAATGGGTATGGTCCTGGCCAACCGAAAGAAGGTGCCGGTGAAGGAGATCCTTGATTTCAAGGAGACCCTCAGCCTGCTCCTGATCTCCGCTCTGTTTGTCATCCTGGCCGCGCGCATCGATCTGCCGAGTCTGCAAAACCTGGGTTGGAGCGCCCTAGGCGTCCTGGCGATCGTGCAATTCGTCGGCCGCCCACTGAAGGTCTGGGTATCCAGCCTGGGATCCAGCTTGAGTTGGCGTGAGCGCCTGCTGGTTGCCTGGATCGGCCCACGCGGCATCGTGGCCGCGGCGATAGCCGCCCTGTTGGCACTGCGCCTGGAACCCTTGGGTTTCCCGGAAGCGTCGCTCGTGGTCCCCCTGGCGTTCTCGGTGATTATCGGTACGGTCGCCTTCCAGGGGCTCACTGCCCGACCCCTGGCCCGCCTGCTGGGGGTGGCGGAGCCCGAACCCAAGGGGCTTCTGATCATCGGAGCCAATCCGGTCGCCAGGGCCATCGGCAAGGCGCTCGCCGATCAGGGCTGCCGCGTCCTGCTGACCGACAGCAGTTGGGAGAACGTCAGCTCCGCCCGCCTTGCAGGGCTCCCCGCCTATTACGGAAATCCCGTATCCGAGCATGCCGACCGACACCTCGATCTGGTAGGCATGGGGCGCATGCTGGGGCTTTCCTACCTCGGCGAGCTCAACGCCTTGGCCGCGATGCGCTACCGGACCGAGTTCGGAGCGGACCGGGTGTACACCCTGCGTTCCTCATCGGAAGCAACTAAACACGCCAAGCACAGCATCGCCGACGAGCACCGGGGGCAGATCTTGTTCGGTGATCAGGTATCCTACGCGGTTCTCGCCAACCTGTTGCACACAGGGGGTGAGATCCGCAGCACGCGCCTCTCCCGGGAGTTCGGTTACCACGACTTTATCCACGCGCACCACGCAAAGGCCATCCCCCTGTTCGCACTGACTCCGAAAGGCGATCTGCGGATCTTTAGCAGCGCAAGCAAACTAGAGCCCAAGCCGGATTGGGTACTGTTGAGTATGGTGCCGTCGAGCGCTAAGGAAACCTCAACCGAACAACCGGCGGTAGTCAGTTGAGCACCGCCAAACATCGCCTGGGCACCGGGATGCGACGCCCTGCCGTCGGCCGGCACATTGAGTAAGCGGGTCAAAATGCCTTTCTCCAGTGCCCAAGAGGATCTGGTCCGCGTTTCCAGGGTTGACGCGGCGAATCCGCTGGCCGCCTACTCTGAACATGGCTTCTCGCTCGACGGCGCGGAATGGCTCTCCGTCGAGCACTACTACCAGGCGATGAAGTTTAACGACCCTGCGCTGCGCGAGGCGATCCGCGCCGCATCCGACCCCGCGCAAGCGCGCAGGATCGCCAAGAAGAACCGGAACAAGATGCGCAAGGACTGGAAGACCCTGAGACGGGTCATCATGACCCGGGGCGTCTATCGAAAATGCATCACCCACAGCGGGGTGGCAGCCGCCCTGCTCGCCACCGGCGAACACCGCATCTTGGAGACCAGTCAATACGACTACTTTTGGGGCTGCGGACGTGACCTCAGAGGGGATAATGCCTACGGCAAAGTGCTGATGCAGGTCCGCGAGAGGCTGCGGCAAGCCAGTGCCTAAGTCGGCCTGCGCCTCGGCATCGGAGGGATCCCTGGACCGACAATGCGGCAGACAACGAGTCCAGAAACCGGAGAATTGGGGAGGACCGCAAACCGAGCAGCCGGCGCAGCAATGCCGGCGGCCGCGGCGACCCATCATGAAGACCGCGATACTTTTGATTCTGACTGCCGTCAGCGGAGTCTGCTCGCCCTTCGTACGGGCCGAGACCTCCAGCGACGGGATCTGGGCCGATGTCCCCGAGGCCGAAAGCACTCTGCTCGCGGAACCCTATGCGGGTACGCTGTTGCATCAGCGCCGTCTGTCGATGAATCGCGACCTGCTGTCGGCGCTCCTCGACGATATGCGAGCGGAGGCCCAGATCGCCGCCGGCCGACGGCTGGATGTCGTGTTCAGCCTGCCCCTGCCGGACGGCGGCTTCGAAGAATTCGCCATCCAGGAAGCGCCGGTGATGCCCCCGGCGCTGGCCACCAAGTTTCCGGAGATCGTGACCTTCGAAGGCCGGGGGCTCGATACTCCCGGGGCGTGGGGCCGCTTCGACTGGTCTCCACGGGGGTTTCACGGGTATGTGCAGATCGATGGCCGGACGTTTTATGTCAACCCGGAAGACCACACCGGCGACCTGTACACCGCGTTCTTCCGGCAGGATCTGCGGCGGCCGCCACCATCATTCGTGCAGGAGCGGGATAGCGATGTCGCCCCATTGCCGGAACCGGACCGCCAACGACCCTTGCCGCGCGCCCCCCTCGAGCGTTCCAGCGGCAGCGTACTGCGCACCTACCGTTCGGCGATCGCGGCTACCGGCGAATACACCCAGTTCCACGGTGGTACGGTCGCCGACGGCATGGCTGCGGTGGTCACGGCGATCAACCGGGTCACCGGAATCTACGAGCGGGAGCTCGCGGTCCGCTTGGAACTGGTGGCGGACAACGATCGGTTGATCTACACAAATCCGGCCTCCGATCCCTATACCAACGGCGACGCATTCGCCCTCCTGGCGGAGAATCAGGCAAACCTCGACAGCGAAATCGGCAGCACCGGTTACGACGTCGGCCACGTATTCAGCACGGGGGGCGGCGGACTGGCATCGCTCGGCGTGATCTGTCACCCCAACGCCAAGGCTCGGGGCGAAACCGGGTCCGGCTACCCGGTCGGCGATCCCTTCTGGGTGGACTATGTCGCGCACGAACTCGGCCACCAGTTCGGCGCCAATCACACCTTCAACGGGGTCCTCTCCAGCTGTAGCGGCAACCGCAATGAAGCGACCGCCTACGAGCCCGGAAGCGGCACCACCATCATGGCCTATGCGGGGATCTGTGGCGCGGACAACATCCAGCCGAACAGTGACGACTACATGCATGCCGCGAGCTTCGATGAAATCACCGCATACCTGACGCTGGACCCGACCGGTTCCAGCTGCGGAAGCATTACCCCCACCGCCAACAGCGCCCCCTCAGTCGACGCCGGGATCGGCGGCTTCACCATCCCCCGGGATACGCCCTTCTCTCTTGTCGGGTGGGCGATGGACGCGGAAGGCGAACCCCTGCTCTATACCTGGGAGCAATGGGATCTGGGGCCCGCGGGCAGTCCGTACACCCCGAGCGGCGACGCGCCCTTGTTCCGCTCCTTCTCGCCTGTCGATTCGCCCTCGCGGACATTCCCCCAATGGCCGGACATCCTCGGTAACAGCCCTACCCTGGGCGAGTTGCTGCCCGGTTATTCCCGAGGGATGAACTTTCGGCTCACGGTGCGCGACGGCGGAGGGGGCGTGAACTCCAGCGACATTGGGTTCGCAGTCGACGAGCTTGCCGGCCCCTTCGTCGTTACCGCACCCAACACCGCCGGGGCGGTCCTGGAAAGTGGTAGTCCCTACCCGGTGACCTGGAACGTAGCCGCTACCGACACCGCACCAATCGATTGCGGGACGGTCGATATCCTCCTCTCGACCGACGGAGGTCTGAGTTTCGACACTACCCTCGCGGCCGGTACGGCGAACGACGGCAGCGAGAGTGTCCTGTTTCCCTCGCTTCCGACCAGCGCGGGCCGCCTGCTGATCCAGTGCAGCGACAACATCTTTTTCGACGTCTCGGATCATGCTTTCACGATCTCCGCGGGTAGTGGCAACCTGCTGCAGGTTCTCAAGACGGGAACCGGCCTCGGTCGGGTCAGCAGCACGCCACCCGGGATCGATTGCGGAACCGATTGCGAGGAAACCTACTCGGCGGGCACCATGGTGGATCTGGCGGCCACCCCGGAAGACGGCTCCCTGTTCGCCGGATGGATGGGCGGCGGCTGCTCGGGAACCGGGATCTGCAATGTGCTGATGAACACCGCGCAGACCGTTACCGCAAGCTTCAGCCCGTCCGGCGACACGCTTTGCGAAACAGGAACCCTCACCCTTGTCCCGCCAGGCTACAGCTCGGGATTCTACGACTTCGCCTCGGAAACCGAGATCATCACCAGTGGGGAGGTTACCGTATCGGCCGGCGCTACTGTGCAACTGCAGGCCCCGCGGGTCGAATTGCGTGCCGGGTTTTCGGTTGCGGCCGGCGGGATTCTCCAGGTCGCCACGGAGCCGGTTAGCTGCGGCGCCAGGTGAACCAGCCTCCTCCCTGGAGCGCGAGCGGATCGCTTCCCGGCGCTCGTGCACCGCAATGGTGAGCAGCGCGCAGGGGCTTGAGGATCGGTGTGCCCTGTTCAGGACGGTACGAAGGCCTTGCGCAACCGGTTGCGGCCCAGCATGATGCGCAACATCGAGTTCAGGGTCTCCT
>JAHEIA010000547.1 GCA_024639625.1 Chromatiales bacterium | reverse complement strand
CCGCGAGGACCTGTTCGGACTGCGTCATGTAGACCCCCCGGGCGTAGATCGCGTCCTCCGCCGCGACCAGCCACAGGGTTGCGCCCACCACGACGGCACCGAGGCAGAGATCAAGCGCCAACCAGGTTCTCGAGTTCGCTACACCAGGTGATCGCAGCGGCGGGTAGAGCAGCACACACAGGATGCCGAGGCCGCAGAAATGCAATGTCGCCTGCCATTGGGTAGAGAACAGGGTGGTGAAATTCATCACCAGATGGAGCAGGGCGAGGGCGGCCCCCATCCAGTAGACGGAGTGGCGCACCAGCGGCTGGGTGCGCTGGCCCGCTTCCAAGGCCTGCACCTCGGGCCGGTGCTCGTTGGATCTTGTTTGCATACCGCTGCTGATGCGCGGCCGCCGCGTGTGCGGCGGCCGATGCCCGGACCCTAGTCTGCGATCAGCTGTTCAGGTACAACCAGGCCGATCTCCTCGTAGTAACGCAGGGCACCAGGGTGCAGCGGCATGGGGAGGCCGGCGATCGCCTTCTCGACCTCCATGGCGTCGGTCGCCTTGTGTATGGCTTGCAGGAAGCCCAGATTTTCGTAAATCGTCTTGGTGATCAGGTAGACGTCCTCTTCCGGCACATCGGCCCGCACCGCGAGGAAGTTCGGCTGGGCGATCGTCTGCACGTCGGCATCCTGACCTGGGTAGGTGTTCGCTGGAATCAGGAAGGGTGTCCAGAGGCCCAGGCCGCCGTCGGCTGTTTTCGCCTGTTCCGCGGTGAATCCCAGCAGCGTGATGTCCTTGCCGCGGGCGGCGAAGAGCTTGGTCACCGCACCCACGGGAACGCCGGCGGGGGTTCCGATCAGATCGGCCTTGCCGTCCTGCATGGCGTCCGCCAGGGCGCCGTAACCGCCGTAGAAAAGCTCAAACTGCTTGTCTATGTCGATACCTAGATTGCCCATAATCGTTCGGCTCGATCCCAGCGAGCCGGAGTTTTTTTTGCCGAATCCCGCGACGCTGTTGATCCCGCGCACGTCATCTATGGTGCCGCTGTTCGCATGGTCCGAGCCGATCATGAAGTGCTCCACGTTCTGCCAAAGCATGCTCACCGCCCGCAGTTCCTTTTGCGGCCCGTCTTGTTGCAGCGGGCCGGTCCCGTTCCAGGCATAGGATCCATAGAGTCCTTGCAGGATGGCGAACTGAGTCTCGTTGTCGCGCAGGAGCTTGATGTTCTCGCCCGAGCCCGCGGAATTGATGGCCGACATGTTGATCTTGTCCTTGGGCTGCAGCTTTACCTTGACCAGCGTCGAGAGAGCGACGCCGACGGGATAGTAGGTTCCACCAGTGCTCGCGGTGGCGAGCAGGTAGTCTCCCGCCGCTTCGGCCTGCATCGCGCCGGTAGAGGCAAAGCAGGCGCACAGCCCGACTAACCGGTTGCGCATTTTCTTGTTCATCATCTCATCCTCCTGGGTCGAGTTTTCTTTGTGGCTTGCCCGAAGAGCTTGGAGCGGCCATCATGCCAAGTCTATCCCACTGTATCCGGTATGTCAGAAACGATCCCGCGCGGATAGTGTGCGTATGCGCGCCCGACCAAGGTCCTAGTTCATGCCCGATCTCAGCTTCTTGCCCGTGCTTCTGATTGCGGCCTTTATTCACGGTGCCTTCGGTTTCGGCTTTCCCCTGGTGGCTACACCGCTGCTGGTCCTATTCATGGATATGCGCTCCGCGGTGCTGCTGACCCTGGTGCCTACGGTCAGCATCAACCTCTTCAGCATCCTTGGGGAACGGCACTGGCGTGAGGCCTTGCGAACTTTCTGGCCGATACCTGCCTTCACGGTCGTTGGCAGTTTCGCCGGCACCCAGATACTTTTGTCCGTTGATCCGGAACCGTTTCGCCTGCTGCTGGCCTTGGTGATGATCGCCTATCTGTTGACGGAAGGCTTCCATCGTTCGGAGCGGCAACGCGCTGCGCCCCGTTGGGTGCTGGCGCTGCTCGGGTTGTCGCTCGGGCTGCTGGCGGGGGTGGTGAACGTGTTCGCGCCGGTAATCGTCGTCTTCGCGCTGTACACCAGAATGACCCCGACCTTGATGGTGGCGACCTTCAATCTGAGCTTTCTCACCAGCAAGTCGGGCCAGATCGCAGGGTTTGTCGTCAACGGCGCCTTCGATCGCGAGATCCTGATCGCCAGCCTGCAGGTGTTGCCGCTGGTGCTGCTCAGCCTCTGGCTGGGCATTCGGCTGCGCAGACGCATCGACATCGGTACCTATCGGCGTCTCCTGCGTTATTCCCTGTGGGTGATTGCGTTCCTTCTTATTGCGGACTCTGCGATTGGCGCGTTACGGTAGCAAAGGACGAAACACGCTCTGTGGCATGCACAGTCCATGACGCGCCGAGCCGGCAGCATCGGAAGGGCGGGTATGCAACGAGCGGTGAGTCAGAACCGTCAGGAAATGCTTGACTGTGGTCCCGACTCGCTTATGCTGCAGGCATGCCGGGAATGCTTCGTCTCCGATCG
>JAHEIA010000131.1 GCA_024639625.1 Chromatiales bacterium | reverse complement strand
GTATCCGCTTCCCCCTGCCGCGAGGTTGCCGCGGGTTTCCCCCGGCGCTGGGATCCTGGCTAAAGCATAGGGTATGGGTTCTCCATTCACCATCAGGATCCGTTTGTCTCCCGCTGCGATCTCAGGGATGAAGCGTTGCGCCATGATAAAACGATTCCCGTGATCGGTTAGGGTTTCGATGATGACGCTGATGTTGGGATCATTCGATCGTACGAGGAACACCGATACTCCACCCATGCCGCCGAGAGGTTTCAGAATAATGTCCCGCTGGGCAGCAAGGAAGGATCGGATCGCCGTGCTGCGCCGGGTAACCAGGGTGGGTGGCATGCATTCCGGAAAATGCAGGCAGAACAATTTTTCATTGGCGTCACGTAGGCTGCGCGGGCGATTGACGACCAGACAACCCGCGAGTTCCGCTTGTTCCAGGATGTAGGTCGCGTAAAGATACTCGACGTCGAAGGGCGGGTCCTTGCGCATCAGCACGACTTGCAGGTCGCCCAGGGGCAAGACCGATTCTTCACCTAATTCAAACCAATGTCCTGGGTCATCGAATACCCTCAGCGGTCGCGCATAGGCGTGGGTCTGCGCGGCCTGAACGAAAAGATCGCCGCACTCCATGTACTGCAGGTGCCAGCCGCGCCTCTGTGCCTCCAACAACATGGCGAGGGAGCTGTCTTTGCGCGGTTTGATCGAATGAATCGGATCCATGACCACGCCGAGAGAGACGGTCGGTGATGACTGCGTCACGGTTTAAACGAACCTGTTCTGTTATCTAGTGAGTTGCGCCGACATTCTCCGCGCAACCCGTCTATTCAGCAACCGGGACGGAGATTTCGTGCGGTCGGAGGTAGTCTTTTGTTTGCAGGGAATTGCTGGCGAAATGTAAGAAGGTGTAACAAGTTTCCAATTTCACGCCATCGGTTATTGCGCGGGCCTGTCCCGCTTGCTATTTTTGCACCAAGCAAGACCGTCGGCAAGGTGGAATTAGAGAATTAATAAGTGCCGATATATTTAAGGATTCTTGTCCCGAAGCGGTAATTCGAGTGAGCTGTATGCGCCTTGCGTGATGGTCTGCGGTCCTCGGAACTTCGCGACATTTGCGACCTCGCCAGCTCGGGTAAAGTGCATTGGGCGATTCGCTAAGGGGTCATTCATTTGGCGCGGCAAACACAGGTATTGCAACGGCTGCAGCCGCGTCTATAGCGCGAGTCGCGGGGCGATATCGAAGCGGCAGTCGGAGGGGAAGGCAAGGTGAGCGATAGTGGCGCCGATACGCAACTTTCAGGTTTGAAAGTGATGGTTATCGATGACAGTAAGACAATACGAAGGACCGCCGAGAATCTGTTAAAGAAGGCCGGTTGCGAGGTGTTTACAGCGACTGACGGCTTCGAAGCCCTGGCGCTGATCGCTGACAACCCGCCGGATCTGATTTTTGTCGATATCATGATGCCGCGCCTGGACGGTTACCAGACTTGTGCTCTGATCAAGAACAACAGCAAGTTCAAGCGCACACCAGTAGTCATGTTATCGAGTAAGGATGGTTTATTCGACAAAGCCCGGGGAAGGGTTGTCGGTTCGGAACACTATTTGACCAAACCCTTTACCAAAGAAGAGCTGTTGGGGGCGATCCGCCAGCACGTGCAGAGGGCTGCCTAGGAACCGGAGCAGCTTTATCGCGCTTGCCAGGGTAGTCGGAATCAACCGGTCCGGCTCGAAACGGGGGCAGACGGCAGCTCCCGAGTGTGGAGAATGGTTTTTCTTCATGTTTGCAATCTGCCCGGCGGGCGTGCCGGGATTGGGGACACGACCCGCAGCGCAGTTCGGTGGCTGCTGACGGCAATTACAAGAAGGTCCGACCACTATGAGTATAATTCTTGTTGTAGACGATTCGCCAACCGAAACCCACGTTCTGAAGTCGTTACTGGAAAAGCACGGGTATACCGTCGAGACTGCTAGCGATGGTGAACTGGGTATTGAAGCCGCGAAAGAGCATCACCCTGATTTGATTCTGATGGACGTGGTGATGCCGGTGATGAATGGGTTTCAGGCTACCCGGCAACTGTCGCGGGACCCGGAAACATCGGGCATTCCGATCATCATGGTGACCACCAAAGATCAGGACACGGATCGCAGCTGGGGCCTGCGGCAAGGGGCAAAGGAATATCTAACCAAGCCGATTGACACCAAGGAGCTGCTTTCCAAGATTAAGGCCACGTTGGGTTGATGGCACGCGAATCGGCGGGCATCGGACGGGGGTTGCAGTGGACTCCATAGAACTGATCGGGCTGCTCCGGGAGATCGAGCAACGGAGCCAGCAAGTAGCGCGGGGACTTCCCCAGCAGAAGGAAGAAAAGAATTTCTGGGAAGGTATCGTCTTCTCGGTCGCAGGGAAGCGGTTGGTGAGTGCATTGAGCGATCTGATCGAGATCCTTGAGTACCCCTCCAATACTACCCGTGTACCGGGTTCTCGGCCCTGGATGCGGGGCATCGCGAACGTGCGCGGCAGCCTCTTGCCGATCGTCGACCTACAAGAGTTTCTCGGTGGCTCGCCTACCATGGTAATGCGAAAGAGCCGGGTGCTGGTTTTCTCCTATGGGGGCAGCCATTTCGGCTTATTGGTCGGTGAATCGGTCGGCATGCGGCATTTTGCATTGGACAATAGAACGAATCGGCGTGAAAGCGGCGGCGGTCCCCTGGCGAATTATGTCGCATTCGGTTTCGAACAGGAGGGCGCGTACTGGCCGGTATTCAGCATGCAAGCGCTGGCTGCCAGTGAGGAATTCCAGAATGCAGCTGCCTAGGTAAGGCGCGAGGCAGGACTGGGGCAAGTGTCGGCGGCCAGCATGAGACACGCAAACCGGAAGATTGGTACACAACGAATAAATGATCGGATCCCGGGTGCGGGCACTGTCCCATGCTTGCGGGAACTTCGCTTACGAGAGATACAACAGGGGGTATTGTGATGGCGACGACGGGCGCGAAACGGAAACAGCGAGCAAGCACCAGCTCGAACACGATGATCACGATCCTGTCCGTGTTGCTTCTGGCGACGATCGTCTTGGCGCTGCTGACCTTCATCCATGTGTCGCAGCGCGACGCCTTCGACGAGCAATATCTGCTGCGAACTGCGGAGGAGCGAATTTTGGCCCAGCGCGTGGCGAAGTATGCGCTTGCGGCCTCCGCCGGCGATGAGAGCGCATTCGGCTTGCTGCGCAACGCGCGAGAGGAGTTCGAGGTGGTATTGACGGAGCTGCGGGAAGGCTCTCCGGCCGACGGGTTACCCGCATCGCCTCCCGAAGTGAGCGCCTATCTGGAAGGGTTGGACGGCATCTGGTCTTCGCTGCGCGACGACACGGGACTGATCCTTGAAAGCCAGGATGAGATCCTTGCGGTCAAGGAATACGTAGCCGTGATCACGGAATTACTGCCCCCGTTGCAGGAATACTCGGACGACGTAGTCCGCCTGCTGGTGCAGAGTAAAGCTCCCGCCCCCCAGGTGTACGTGGCGTCCAACCAGATGATGCTGGCTCAGCGAATCGAGAACAACGTCTCACGAGTGCTGTCCGGAGGCGAGGCATCTGCTGCAGCCATCGAGCAATTCGGTCAGGATGCGGAACGTTTCGGGCAGGTCTTGGAGGGCATGCTTCGCGGTGACGAAGAACTCGGAGTGGACCCCGTCACGAGCGTTGGAGGGGAGCAAAAGCTGCGCGAGATCGCGATGCTCTTCAGCACGGTCGCGGATCATGCGGAAGAGATCATTGGCACCGCTCCGGAAGTGCTCCCGGCACTGGCGGCCGCAGGCCGTGTGGCGGAAGACAGCGACCTGGTCAACGATGCTGCCGAGGAGCTCATCTTGGCCTACCGTGAGTCCCCCGGCCGGCTTCAAGTGGGGGGCATCAAGGCCAGCCCGCTGGTGATCACCGTGCTGGGAGGCTTGGCAACCTTGTTCCTGATCCTGCTGGGCGCGCAGCTGCTGGTCGACGCCCGTCGCCGCGAGCAGGCGATCAAGATGCAGAACGACAACAACCAGGGGGCGATCCTGCGTCTGCTGGACGAGATGGGAGATCTCGCGGACGGCGACCTCACGGTTCAGGCGACCGTTACCGAGGACATCACGGGGGCTATCGCGGACTCGATGAACTACGCGATCGAGGCCACCCGAAACCTGGTAGCCACTATCAACAACACCTCTGCACAGGTTACGCGTGCGGTGCAGGAATCGCAGGCTACCGCGACGGATCTCGCGGAGGCGAGTGAGCAACAAGCGCAACAGATTACCGCGGCCTCAGAAGCCATCCAGAACATGACGCAAGCCATCGACCAGATGTCGGACGACGCGACCGAGTCCGCCGAGGTAGCCCAGCGCTCCACGGAGATCGCGGCCAAGGGCGCTGAGACAGTGCGCCGTACGATCCAAGGCATGGATTCCATCCGCGAGCAGATCCAGGAGACGTCGAAGCGCATCAAGCGCCTTGGCGAAAGCTCCCAGGAGATCGGGGATATCGTAGAGCTGATCGACGATATTGCCGATCAGACCAACATCCTGGCGTTGAACGCGGCCATGCAGGCCGCCATGGCGGGCGAGGCCGGACGCGGATTCGCGGTGGTGGCGGACGAGGTGCAGCGGCTCGCTGAGCGATCCAGTAACGCCACCAAACAGATCGAAGCCCTGGTTAAAACCATTCAGGCGGACACCAACGAAGCGGTGAGCTCCATGGAAACGAGTACCGCCGGGGTGGTCGGGGGTGCCAAACTCGCCGAGGACGCGGGCGAAGCGCTGAAGGAGATCGAAACCGTGTCCAATTATATCGCCGACCTCACGCGCAAGATCGCCGACTCCGCTCAGCAACAATCCGCTGAGGCGAGCGGCGTGAATGACAGGATGGGGGTTATTCAGCAGATCACCCACCAGACCTCTGCCAGCACGAGCCAGACCGCGGAGTCCATCGGCAACCTCGCTGCACTGGCCCAGGAACTCCAGCAATCGGTTGCGGGATTCCGCTTGCCAGCCTAGTTGGGTTCGGGACCCTATCGTGTGACAGCCGGAATGCCCTATTTGGCCCGGACAATCGTCGAGTGCGTTAGCGGTTCGCTAGAATACCGGGTCCCGAGCTCGCTGGCGCAAGCGACCTGGTTGGGGGTGGATCGACGCACCGGCAATAGGAGCACCAGATGACCGACGCTCAGGACCTCAGTACGCTGGGTTGGATCAAGGGCGCCTTGCAAGAGGTGATCAGCGACGCTCGACAGGCGTTGGAGGAATTCGCCGAGGGCACAGGCAACGCCGAATTAATGGACACCTGCGCCGATAAATTGCACCAGGTGCACGGCACCCTGCAGATGCTGGAGCTCTACGGTCCCGCCATGTTGGCTGAGGAGATGGAGAGCACTGCGCGCGCGCTGAACAGGGAGACGATCCGATCGAAAAGCGAAGCCGCCGAAACCTTGATGCTCGCCATCGTGCGGTTGCCGGACTATCTCGCCAAACTGCACGCCGGCGCAGCGGATGTGCCCCTCGTTCTGCTGCCGTTGCTCAACGATCTGCGTGCCGTGCGGGATGCGCCGTTGCTCTCCGAGGCGGCTCTATTCAATCCATTACTCGACCCCGAAGCATTACCCGAGCATGTTAGTGGCCAAGCGAATCCTGAACTGCCAGGCAGCGCTCGGGCGTTGCGCGGCAAGTTCCATCGGGGGCTGCTGTCTGTGTATCGCAACCGAACACCGGAAATCGGGCTGCAGGACCTGCAGGATGTGCTCTCCCGATTGGAATCGGAATCTGCTACCGACCGCGCCTATCGCCTGTTCCGGGCGGGTCACGGGCTGCTCGCGGCGTGGCTCGCTGGTGGTCTGCAGGAAGGTTCCACCACAAAGCTGTTGCTCGGAAAAATCGATCGAGAAATCAAACGCCTGATCGATCACGGTGAGTTAGCCCTTAACACCGAATCGGCGGATCAACTGACAAAGAACTTGCTTTTTTACGTAGCGAAAGCCCCGGCATCCGAACCGACCGTGCAAGCGATTCAGGAACAGTTCGGGCTCGCCGAGGCCATGCCGACGGAGCTGCAGATTGCAGCAGCAAGGGAGTCCTTTGCCGCGCCCGGTTTGGAGATCCTGAAAACTGTCGGAGAGGCGATCAAGGCCGACCTGTTAAAGGTAAAAGACGGCTTGGATCTGTTTATCCGCGGCTCGAGTAAAGACCCGAATCAATTTTCCGTGTTGGTGCCGATTCTGCGGCGTACCGCCGACACGCTAGGAATGATTGGCCACGGAGCGCTACGCGTTCGCTTGTTGCGGCAGGCGGAGAAGCTGCAGGAGCTGAGTGCTGGGGCAGTAGCACCCGAGGAAGCCCTGCTGTTGGACGTGGCGGCGGACATCCTGTTGGTTGAAACAGCGCTCGATGAGGGCAGCATAAAATCGACGCCTGAGGAGGCCGACGCCGTTGTCTCCGCGCATTCCGCCGGCGAAATGGCGGCACTGGTCGAAGCGACGATGGCGGAGGTCAAAGTCGACATGGCCAAGGTCAAGGAAGCGATCGCGGATTTTGTGAAAGACCCGACCGATGTCGCGCGCGTCGAGGGGGCACCGGGGCGTTTGCGCGCAATTGCCGGCGCCTTCCGGATGTTGAAGCAGGACCGGCCCGCCGAGGCTCTGGCAGAGACCGCACAGTACCTCGAGCAGCGGGTTCTGGGCGAAGGCCTGGCTTTGCAGCGGGAAAATCTTGAGGCCTTGGCGGACACGATTTCAGGGGTCGAGTATTTTGCTGAGGCCCTGGCCGAAGGTCGCAGCCCCGCGGTCCGCGAGCGCATCATTGACAACGTGCGCGCCGCTATAGGCAAGTTGCAGTCATCGGTCGCTGAATCCGGGCTGCAACTCGCGGGGGCGCAGGAAGAGGCGCGCCCTGTGGAACCGGAGCAGGCCGCTGTAGCCGATCAACCGCAACCCAGCGCGATGGAAGTGGATGCGGAGATCCGCGAGATCTTCATCGAAGAAGCCAGAGACGAGTTGCGCACCATCGACGAACAGGTGCGCCGCTGGCGCGATCATCCGGAAGATACAGAGGCCTTGAGTACCTTTCGACGCTCCTTCCATACCTTGAAAGGAAGTGGACGCTTGGTGGGCGCGACCCAGATCGGTGATCTCTCTTGGTCCATCGAGAACATGCTCAATCGGGTGATCGATGGAACATTGCAGCCCAGCGAAGACATGTTCGAACTGTTGGACAAGGCTAGAGAAACACTGCCGCATTTGGTCGAAGCTTTGGCAGCTGGGCAAGAGAGCGAATTCGACATTCAGCAATTAGTTGAACAGGCCGTTACGCTGGCGAGCAGCGAGCAAGACGCCAAGCCGATCGTGGTCGAGAAGACGCAGTCGTCGTCGGCGCCGGTGGAAGTTGGCGCGGTAGAGCCAGAAGAAGACGAGGAGGAGGAAGAGATCCTTTCGATCTTCCTCGAGGAGGCCGGCGAGGCGTTGGAATTGATCCACGCGGAGCTTCCGCGCTGGAAACAGGACCCGGAGGCGAGCGAGGCGCTCACGACCATCCGGCGCTGCTTCCACACCCTCAAAGGCAGCGGCCGCATGGTTGGCGCCGTAGTCATCGGAGAGCTAGCGTGGGCCGTCGAGAATTTGCTCAATCGGGTGCTCGATCAAAGTGTGAAAGCAGGCCCGAGAGTGACCGAATTGGTCGATGGCGCGTTGTCGATCATGCCGAGTCTGCTCGAAGACCAGCGGACAGGCAGCGGCCCACAGGTCGAGATTCAACCCTTGATCGACCGGGCGTTTGCCCTGGCGAAAGGCGAGCCACTGGCTGCCGAAGCAACGGCAGAAACGCCGGTAGAGTCAGCGGATGCGGGCAGCGAAACGCGGATCGAGGAAGAGCCAGCGTCGGCCCCTGTCGAGGAGCCTCGTCTGCGCTTCGACATGGATCCCACCTTGGTGGAGATATTCGAAAACGAAGCGGCGACACATCTCGCGACCATCGCGGAATTCGTACAGGCTTGGCGCGCCGCGCCGCAAGATCTTGTTTTGGGCGAAGACGTCAAGCGCGCCTTCCATACCCTG
>JAHEIA010000130.1 GCA_024639625.1 Chromatiales bacterium | reverse complement strand
CGACGAATGGTTCTCTTCCGGCTTGCAGGCCTGGGACATCTCGCGTGACGCGCCGTATTTCGGCTTTGAGATCCCCGATCACCCGGGCAAGTACTTTTATGTGTGGTTGGATGCGCCCATCGGCTACATGGCCAGCTTTCGGCACCTCTGCGACCGCCGCAAAGACCTACGGTTCGACGATTTCTGGGCCAGCGAATCGAGCACCGAGCTGTACCATTTCATCGGCAAGGACATCCTGAATTTTCATAGCCTGTTCTGGCCCGCCATGCTGCACGGCGCTGGATTCCGTAAACCCAGCGCGGTGTTCGCCCACGGTTTTCTCACCGTAGACGGGCAAAAGATGTCTAAGTCCCGGGGTACCTTCATCAAGGCGCGCACCTATCTCGACCACTTGAATCCAGAATATCTGCGCTACTACTTCGCCGCCAAGCTGGGGGCCGGGGTGGAGGATATCGATCTCAACCTGGAAGACTTCGTGCAGCGGGTCAATGCGGATCTGGTTGGCAAGGTCGTCAACATTGCCAGCCGCTGCTCCGGGTTCCTGCACAAGCGCTTCGCCGGCACCCTGTCGGAACAGGTCGCCGAGCCGGCGCTGCTCGACGAGTTCGTCGGCTCCGGTGCTGCGATCGCAGGACACTACGAGCAGCGCGAGTTCAGCCGTGCGGTGCGGGAAATCATGGCGCTCGCGGACCGCGCGAACCAGTACATCGACGAAAAGAAGCCCTGGGTGCTGGCGAAGGACAGTGAACGCGGCACCGAGTTGCAGCAAGTTTGTTCCATGGGGATCAACCTGTTCCGCATCCTGATCGGCTATCTGCGGCCGATCCTACCTGCCACTGCCGGACATGCAGAGGTGTTTCTGCAAGTCTCGCCCCTGGACTGGGACGTGCTGCAGACACCCTTGACCGGGCACCGGATCGCCCCTTTCAAGCCCTTGCTGACGCGCATCGATCCGCAGGCGGTAGCGGCCATGCTGGCGGATTCAAGACAAGACCTGGCGGCCCAGGATGCAAAACGGACCGAGCCCCATGAGACCCAGGCCGAGGGTCATCTGACCAAGGACCCCATCGCCGAAACCATCGACTTCGGCGACTTCGCGAAAGTGGATCTGCGTATCGCGAAGATCATAGCGGCGCAGGCAGTCGAGGGCGCCGACAAGTTGCTCGAACTCACCCTCGATCTGGGAGAGGAGACGCGCACCGTTTTTGCCGGGATCAAGTCGGCCTACGACCCGACGGACCTGGAGGGTCGTCTCACCGTGATGGTCGCCAATCTTGCGCCGCGGAAGATGCGCTTCGGCGTCTCCTCCGGCATGGTGCTGGCGGCGGGCGCGGGCGGCAAAGAGCTCTTCATACTGAGCCCGGACGCCGGCGCCAAACCCGGCATGAAGGTCAAATGAAGCGTCACGGCGGGAGTCCCGCGCTGGCGATTACCCGGCCTCTGCCACCCTTCTCTGCGGTAGAGCGGAAACCGGCGGCACCCGGCGCAAAGCGCAGCATGCCCCGGTACATATCCCCCTATCCCCCGTGGTTGTGCGCTGCACGCCCGGCCCCTACCATGGGAGTTGGTCTCAAACCGATCCGAGTCAACGGCTAGTCGCGGTGAAAGAATACTTCCTCATCCTGATCAGTACGGTGCTGGTGAATAATTTCGTGCTGGTCAAGTTCCTCGGCCTGTGCCCCTTCATGGGAGTCTCGCGCAAGCTCGAGACCGCTACCGGAATGGGCCTCGCCACCACCTTCGTGCTTACCTTGTCGGCGGTCTGCAGCTACCTGGCGAACGAGTACCTGCTCGCACCATTGGGGCTGGAGTATCTGCGAACCATCACCTTCATTCTGGTGATTGCTGTCGTGGTCCAGTTTACCGAGATGGTGATTCACAAGACCAGCCCGCTCCTCTACCAGGTACTCGGGATCTTCCTGCCGTTGATTACGACGAACTGCGCAGTGCTCGGCGTGGCGCTGCTCAACGTGCAGGAGCAGCATGGGTTTGTTTCCTCGGCGCTGTACGGGTTTGGCGCCGCGGTCGGCTTTTCCCTGGTCCTGGTGTTGTTCGCCGCAGTGCGCGAGCGCGTTGCGGTAGCGGATGTGCCTGGGCCGTTCAAAGGCAATGCCATCGCCTTGATCACGGCCGGGCTGATGTCCATGGCGTTCATGGGTTTCGCGGGTCTGGTGCAGATTTGATCGGCTTCATCCCATGCTGAGCGCCGTCATTGCCATCTCGGCACTCGCCCTCACCTTCGGGTTGCTGCTAGGGTACTCCGCCATACGCTTCCGTGTCGAAGGCGACCCGGTGGTCGACCGTATCGACGCGCTGCTACCCCAGACCCAATGTGGCCAGTGCGGATTCGCTGGGTGTCGGCCGTACGCCCAGGCGATCGCGCAGGGTGAGGCGGAAATCAACCGCTGTCCGCCCGGTGGCGAGACCACCATCATTGGGCTTGCCGATCTCTTGGGGAGAGACGTGGTGCCGCTGGATGCCGAGCGCGGCGAGGAGAAACCCAAGGCGGTGGCAGTGATCGATGAGCAGGTTTGCATCGGCTGCACCCTGTGTATCCAGGCCTGTCCGGTGGACGCCATTCTCGGAGCAGCAAAGAGCATGCACACGGTGATTGCAAGCGAATGCACGGGGTGCGAGCTCTGCCTCCCTCCCTGTCCGGTTGACTGCATCCACATGACCCCTGTCGAGCAGGACATCGCGCATTGGAAGTGGCCGTTTCCCGACGCGGCAAGCGGCGGCGTCATCGCGGCCCGGGAGGTACACTAAGCGCCGTGGCTGCCGCTCGATCAGACACCGCTTCGCGACGCCTGTGGAAGTTCCACGGCGGCTTGCATCTGGCTGAGAACAAGGCGCAATCCGTCACCCAGCCGCTGCGCCCGGCAGCGCTGCCGAAACGCCTTATCCTGCCGCTGCAACAGCATATCGGTGAATCGGCTCAGCCACTGGTACAGGTCGGCCAGCGGGTGCTGAAAGGCGAGATGCTGGCCAGGCCCCAAGGCTATATCAGCGCGCCCATCCATGCCCCGAGTTCCGGTGTCGTCGCCGCGATTGGCGAACTTCCCGTCCCTCATCCCTCGGGTTTGGAGGGTCTTTGCATCGTGATCGAGACCGACGGCGAAGATCGTTGGGGGCGGTTGCCCGACGCGATCGAGGCGTTCGAGAAGTGCGCGCCGGAGGTGCTGCGCGAGCGCGTGCGCTCGGCCGGAGTGGTCGGTCTGGGAGGGGCCGCATTCCCCAGCAGCGTCAAGCTCAATCCCGGCCCAGATCATCCAATCCATACGCTGATCCTGAATGGCGCGGAGTGCGAACCTTATATTACCTGTGACCAGATGCTGATGCGCGAGCAGCCCGAGCGAGTGGTCTCCGGGGCGCATGTTCTCCTGCATGCGTTAGGTGCAGATCGCTGTTTGATCGGTGTGGAGGACAACAAACCAGAGGCGATTCAGGCCCTCAAGCGGGCCGTCGCAGCCGCCGGCGTAGCTTCGCTGGAAGTCGTCGCAGTCCCCACGCTCTACCCGAGCGGCGGCGAAAAGCAGCTGATCCAGATCTTGACCGGCGAGGAGGTGCCACGCCATGGTATCCCGGCGCAGATTGGCTATGTCTGCCATAACGTCGGCACAGCGGCGGCGATTGCCGACGCGGTACTCCAAGGAACACCCTTGGTCTCGCGCATCGTTACCGTTACCGGGGAAGGGGTCCGCGAGGCGCAGAACCTGGAAGTGCTGATCGGGACGCCCATAAGCGAGCTGATCGCCGAATGCGGCGGTTACACCCCTGAGGTGTCGCGCCTGATTCTTGGCGGCCCAATGATGGGATTCGCCCTGCACACGGATCAGGTACCCATCACCAAGGCGGCGAACTGCGTCTTCGCGGCCAGCCTGCGCGAGGCCCCGGCCCCGGATCCGGCAGCGCCCTGCATCCGCTGCGGCGAGTGTGCCAGGGTGTGCCCTGCGAACCTCCTGCCGCAACAGCTCTATTGGTACGCCCGCGCCAAGGATCTTGACAAGGTACAAGACTACAGTCTGTTCGACTGCATCGAATGCGGCTGTTGTTCCTATGTCTGTCCGTCCCACATCCCCCTGGTACAGTACTACCGCTTCGCGAAAGCGGAGAGTTGGGCCAGGGAGCAGGAGAGGTCCAAATCGGATCATGCGCGTCAACGACATCAGGCGCGGCTACAGCGGCTCGAGCGACTGGAGAAAGAGCGCAAAGCGCGGTTGCGCAGGCGCAAAGAAGACCTGGACAAGGCCCCAAGCACCGAGCGAAGCAGCGAGCAGACGAAACAGGCGGCGATCCGTGCAGCTATCGAAAGGGCTAAGGCGAAAAAGGCGGCCCAGCCCGTGCAGCCCAGGAACGTGGATACGTTGACCCCCGAGCAGCGGGAGCAGATCGCGAACGTCGAGGCCAGACGCCGTGGGGGCGACCGGCGAGCAGACACCGCGGGAAGAGAGGAGTAGCAAGAGCCGATGGAATTCCCCGCCGTAAGTTCGCCCCATAGCGCACTGCCGAACCGGGTCAGCAGCGTGATGCTGCGGGTCATCCTGGCGCTGATTCCAGGTGCGCTGGCCATGACCTGGTATTTTGGTTGGGGCGTCGTGATCAACATGGCACTGGCCACCGTAGTTGCGGTGGCCAGCGAGGCGCTGCTGCTCCGCTTGCGCGGGCGCCCCGTGACGGCGACCTTATCCGACCTCAGTGCGGTAGTGACGGCGCTGCTATTTGCACTGGCGGTGCCGCCGCTCTTACCCTGGTGGCTGACCGTGCTGGGCATCGGCTTCGCCATCGTCGTCGCCAAGCAGCTCTATGGAGGACTCGGGTACAACCCGTTCAACCCGGCAATGGCCGGCTATGTTCTGCTGCTCATTTCCTACCCAGTGGAAATGACCGCCTGGATTCCACCCATAATCCTCAACGAACACGTCCTGACCCTGAGCGAAACCCTGCGCGTGATTTTCACCGGCACGCTGCCCGCCGGCTTGACCTGGGATGCCCTTTCTATGGCCACACCGTTGGATGCGATGCGCACCAACCTCGATCTGGGTCACCTGATCAGCGAGATCCGCGAAAGCCCGCTGTGGGGAGACTTCGGCGGCCGCGGCTGGGAGTGGGTCGGCAACTGGTATTTCCTCGGCGGGATCTGGCTCATCTACAAACGAGTGATCAGTTGGCACATCCCCGGCGCGATGTTGGGCGCTCTGCTGCTCCTCGCCATGATCTTCCATCTACTCGATCCGGAGACGCATCCCTTCGGCCTGTTTCACCTGTTCAGCGGCGGCGCCATGCTCGGGGCCTTTTTCATCGCGACGGATCCTGTCTCCGCGGCGACCACACCGCGCGGCAAGTTGATCTACGGTGCCAGTATCGGAGCCCTGGTGTTCATCATCCGCACCTGGGGCGGCTATCCCGACGCGGTCGCCTTCGCTGTGTTGCTAATGAACATGGCTGCCCCCACTATCGACTACTACACCCAGCCCAGAGTGTTCGGGGAAACAGAGACCCGCAATGACTAAGCACCCGGTATTGGTCGCAGGGGCGATGCTCACACTATTCGCCATAGCCGGATCCAGCCTCGTCGCGCTGACACACGAGCAGACCAAAGAGCGCATTGCGGCGAACGAAAAGCTCGCGTTGTTGCGCAATCTACAGGCCGTGGTTCCACCTCAGTTGGTAGACAACGACATGGTGACCGACACTCTACTGGCGCACGATCCAGAACTGCTCGGCGCGGAATCCACCTTGGTCTACCGGGGGCGCCTCGGCGGCCAGCCGGTGGCGGCCGTGCTGACCCCGATCGTGCCCGACGGATACAGCGGGCCGATCAAGCTGCTGGTGGCGGTGCGACGAGATGGCACGCTCAGCGGAGTGCGGGTGATATCGCACAAGGAAACGCCCGGCCTAGGTGACAAGATCGAGACCAAGAAGTCCGACTGGATCCTCGGTTTCTCCGGAAAGTCCCTCAACGACCCGCAAGTGGAGCGCTGGCAAGTGAAGCGCGACGGCGGCGACTTCGATCAGTTTACGGGGGCAACCATCACCCCGCGCGCCATTGTCAGGGCGGTCAAGAAGACCCTGCAGTTCGTGCAGCAAAAGGGGGAGCAACTATATGCGGCCCCGCAATCCTCACACCCCGCCGAGGGAGATGCCTGATGACTGAGACCGGTTACCGTCAGATCATCCGCGATGGCCTCTGGAACAACAACCAGGCGTTGGTGGCTTTGCTCGGTCTTTGCCCATTGCTGGCGGTGACCAACACGGCGATCAACGGCCTGGGGCTGGGGCTCGCCACCACCCTGGTTCTGGTCGCCTCCAACACGACGGTGTCTCTGATCCGCAACTTGGTGCGGCCGGAGGTGCGACTTCCGGTATTCGTGCTGGTGATCGCCTCGTTCGTTACCGCCACCGAACTCAGTATGAATGCCTGGTTTCACGGCCTGTACAACATCTTGGGCATCTTTATCCCGCTGATCGTGACCAACTGCGCGATCATCGGCCGCGCCGAGGCATTCGCTTCCAAGAACACCCCTGTGCGCTCCTTGGTGGACGGGCTCAGCATCGGCATCGGTTTCACCGGCGTGCTGTTGGTTCTCGGTGGTATACGGGAAATGGTCGGTTCCGGCACCCTGTTCGCCCATGCAGATCTCATGTTCGGGGAGGCGGCTCGGGGGATCACACTGTCTGTCGGCGAGGACTTCAAAGGGTTGCTGATCGCGATCTTGCCTCCCGGCGCGTTCCTCGGCCTTGGCCTATTGATCGCCCTGAAGAACGTGATCGACGAGCGGACACGCCACCTGCGCGCGGCGAGAACGATTTCACCGGGCCACGAGCCGGAAGCGGCAACCCACGCCTAGTCACCAACCCGCGCAAGCTCCCGGCCGGGCGCCGCGGATTTGTCAGTGAGGCCGATCGGCGCATGAACCGGGCGAAACGCCAGCAGATCTTCGAACGCCTGCGGACGCAGAATCCGCGACCTACCACCGAGTTACGCTACTCCAGCCCTTTCGAGTTACTGATCGCCGTTATCTTGTCTGCTCAGGCAACCGATAAGAGCGTGAACAAAGCGACGCAGAGGCTGTTCGCCAAGGCCACTACGCCGGACGCACTGCTCCGCTTGGGCGAAGACGGGCTGAAGCCGTTCATCGCCAGTATCGGGTTGTTCAACAGCAAGTCAAAAAACATTATCCGAACCTGTCGCATCTTGCGCGATTGCTATGCCGGTCGCGTTCCTGACGATCGTCCCGCCTTGGAGTCGCTGCCTGGTGTTGGACGAAAGACCGCAAACGTCGTCCTCAACACCGCCTTCGGGCGGCCGACGATCGCGGTCGATACGCACATCTTTCGCGTTGCCAATCGGACTCGCATCGCACCAGGAAGATCGGTGCGAGAGGTGGAGGATCGCCTGCTCCGCCTCGTTCCCAGGGAATTCCTGCAGGACGCCCATCACTGGCTGATCCTGCATGGCCGCTACACCTGCACCGCGCGTAAACCGAAATGTCCTACCTGTGTCATTGGGGATCTCTGCGAGTACCCGAAAAAAGACCGAAAACCCCCGTCCGTGTCCCGCCAGGATACGGGATCCACCCGCAACGCCGAGAAGAGGCAAACCAGCTGAAAGATTTTCCAGGCCACCCCGGTCCTTTGCTAGCGAGAGACGGATTGGCGCCCAAAATCTGCCACATTACCTAGCATTTTAGTTTGGTATTTCGCAGATATTGTGCTACAAAGCCCCGACAGAAGTAACGAAAGTTTCCGGGTTCGGGAACGCCCGAACTACATTTAACATCATTATCGAAGAAGCGATTGAGGAGAGTAAGCATGAGCAAGAACGTGATTCTGAAGCCCCTGACCGCTGCGATCGGTGCCGCCGTAGTCGGATCTCTGGCAGCAGCCAACGTTTCGGCCGCCAGCGCGGACAACCCGTTTGCGGTGAAACCTCTGCAGAGCGGCTACATGCAGTTGGCCGAAGGCAAGTGCGGCGGCGAGATGAAGGAAGAAGCCAGCGGCAAGTGCGGCGGTGAGATGAAGGAAGAAGCCAGCGGCAAGTGCGGCGGCGAGATGAAGG